>JAFASL010000578.1 GCA_019244535.1 Alphaproteobacteria bacterium | reverse complement strand
GTTCTCGCGCAGGATCGGGCGCCCGCGCTCGTCCACCCCATGAAGGGTGAAGACGGACTTGGACGTGTCAACAGCGATGCGCTTACACTCCACGGCGGACGGCTCCTCTGATGGACGCTTCGACAGCTCCGATCTTGGCACATGATGTCGTTGGGGCCGTCCACCCCAACATGGATCCGGAGTGCGGACGCTCAGATGGTCATTCGACGGCCTTATCCTTGCCCGTCTAGCAGGAAACTGGGTTGGCCCGAAAATTCGGCGTGGTTCAGAAAGTGCCACTTCCAGGTAACACTGGAAATCGATAGAGCCTTGAGAGTAAAGGGATTTCTCGTTTTGGGTGTTACCATGATTTGAACCACGCCCCTTTCAGTGCCTCAGCAGCCGGTTGCCGCACCGGCCGATCGGCGTCCTGTCCGGATCGGCGGCCAGGACATGCAGGCTCAGGCCACCTTCATTGCCGAGCTGTTCCAGGCTGCCGCCTGACCAGCGGTGCGCCAGACCGCAAACCCGCTCACGCCGGAGCTGCACCAAACTTTGCAACAGAACCCCATCGCGATGACCGGCTTCCTGTCGCCGAAGGTTCGTTGGTAGTTTTTTGACGCCACGCCATCTCCCTTTGCGTTGTCGATGTCCGGTCTACTTCCCTGCGCCAGCGGTCAGACCCATGACGATGTAACGCTCGAGAAAAATTCCAATGAGCAGGAGCGGCGTGATCGCCGCAGTCGCGAGGGCGGCGATAGTCCACCAGTTGATGCCCTGCGAGCCGGTCTGACTGGCCACCATCACAGGCAGGGTCTGCGCATCAAACCCGGTGAGGAGTGAGGCGAAAAAGTACTCATTCCAGCACAAGACGAGCGAGAGGATGAAGGCTGCAACCATGCCGGGCGCCGCCATCGGGAGAACGATGCGGACGAAAGCCCCCCAGATGGAGCACCCGTCGACGAGCGCGGCCTGCTCCATCTCCTGCGGGATGGTGTCGAACTGGTCCCGCATGACCCAGATGACGATCGGCAGGACCATGAGCGTGTAGACCAGGATGAGCCCAACGCGCGTGTCGAGCAGCGCGAGCGCCTTGTAGAGAACCAGGAATGGCAGCGCAAGGACGACCGGCGGCAGAATGAGCTGCGAGATGAAAAAGAACAAGATGTCCCTGTTGCGCCAGGGTCCAAACTTGTATTCGAACCGGCTCAAGCCGTAGGCGGCTAGCGAGCCGAGGACCACGGCGACGGCCGCGGCGCCGAACGAGCAGATCACGCTATTGACGAACTTCTTCAGAAACTCCTCGCGGACGTTTGAGGTCGCGAAGATCGTGTCCGGAGACAGCCCCAGCGATTGCCAGCCTTTCCACGCGGGGGAGAAGTCGACCCAGGGAATGAGATGGCCCTGCGTCACGTCCCGGCCAAGCTTCATCGAGGTGGAAAGCGTCCAATAGATCGGAAAAAGCGCAATTACGGTCCACAAGATGAGAAGGGCGTAGACGAGCGTCTTGCCGCCGAAGCGCGCAATCCACGCCGCGAGCGATCCTGCCTCGACCTCGTCCTCTTCCGCCGTCGCTTCAGAGCCGATCGCAGTCGTCACCGCGTCCGCTCCCCTGAGTTGCCCCTTGGAACTCGTCATCGTTTGCTGTTTAGGTCATCTTCTGCATGTAACGGCTGGTCGCCCGCAGAAGCAAGGTGATGAACACGACGATGATGATGAGGTAGACCTCGGCCACCATGGTTGCATAACCCACGTTCGAGCGGTCGCGATACTCGCGAAAGACAAAGCTCGATACCGTGTCGGTCGCGCCTCCCGGCCCTCCGGCCGTCACATTGATGACGATGTCGGCGAGCTTCAGCTCGAATATAGTTCGCAGGACGATCGCCGTCAGACTGACCGGCAGCATGAGCGGAAAGGTGATCTCCCAGAACGCCTGCCAGGAGCTGGCACCGTCGACCTTGGCTGCCTCCTTGATGTCGGTGGGCAAAGCTTGCAGCCCCGCCAGGAGCAGGATGACCATGAACGGGATCCAGACCCAGGCGTCCATCGCGATGATGGTCGTGCGGGCGATCCAAGGATCGGTGAAGAAGGCGGGGTTCTCCCAACCGAGCCAACGGGCGAAATTCGCAAGCGGCCCGAACCGGTTCTCCATCAGCGACTTGCCGATCATCCAGCTGACCGCGACCGGGCTCAACATGAAAGGCAGAAGGAAGGCGACGCGGAAGAACTTGCGTCCCCGGATGTCGGCGTTCAACAGCATCGCCAAGCCGAAAGCGATCGCGTACTGCACGAGCACGGTCGCGACGTAGAACGCCATGTTCCCGAGAGCGTTCCAGAAGTAGGCGTCGCCCCACAACGTGCGGAGATTGTCGAGCCCGTTGAAGTGATGGCCCGACTGCGCGTTGAGGTTCCAGTCTGTAAAGGCGATGTTGAGCCCGAACAGGGTTGGGAAAATGACCATGGCCGCGGTGAATAGGAGTGCCGGAAGGACGAACAGCCTCTGCTTGCCGACCTCGCCGTACTGAAGCACCTGCCCGACCCCGAGCGCCACGCTCCACAGCAGGAACGCATATAGCGTCGGCCGCCAGTTCACGAAAGCGATGGGGACGAGGCCGAGGCCGTCCAGGATCTGCAGCGCAGCGACCGCGATCATGAGCGCTGTGGCTAGTCGGACGATCCATCGTCCCAGAGGAGGCGCCTTCTCGTGGGCGATTTCGAACCTTCCGCTGGTCACGCCACCCCCATTCCGCCGTCGACCCTCGTCACGAAAACGCTCCGCGAGACGTCCGTGGCGCACCCTCGCGTCGCGGACACGCTTGCCAAAGGGTAGGCAAGTCCGTCAGGCGAGGCCCATGGCGATGCGATAGTACTTGATCTGGTTCTCTCGCCCGAGCTTGTTGGTGAGCTTTTCCCAGGCCGCCGCAACGTTGTCCGCCCCTTGTTGCGCGGACTGCTTGCCGGCGAAGGTCTTCTGCAGCTCGTCCTCCGCAATGCTGTAGTACTGGAATATGCCCGGAATGCGGGGCTCAATCGCCGAATTCGGATGGTTGTACGACGTCGACTGCGAATCCATGTAGGATCCGATGTACTTCTTGTCGTAACCGGCAAGCGCCCATAGATCGAGGTTCGTGTGGCTCTTGCGATACGGCTGGAACCCCGACGGATACGCGGCCGTCCACATGGATAGGTCCTTGCCGCCGAGATGGGCTGCCGCGCTCCACGCCGCCTTGTGGCGCTTCGGATCGCTGTCGACAGTCTTCATCACATAGATGCCCCAGCCGAGATAGGCCATGTTCGGGGCGACGTTTGGCCCGTTTGGCAGTGTCTCCCACTTTTCCTTGCGGAAGTTGTAGACATCGTCTGAGGCGGGCAGGATGTCGAAATCGAGCACGTCGCCGATCGTGGCGGTGTCGCTCGTCTTCGCCATCGTCCCGATGTCGCCCCACCACTCGAGAAGCGAGCCCGTGCCCGGCAGGAACTGCTGGAAAGCCGTCGTGCCGGGGTCGGCGTTGATCTGATCGGCCGGCTCGTAGGGAAGGGCGTCGATGACGTCCTGGATGGCGCGCACCCACGCCGGGTTGTTGACGAGCGGCTTCATGTTCTCGTCGAACATCCAGTTCTTTTCGCCTGGATATTTGGCGTAGGACGAGGCCCGGCTCGCCGTGAAGTAGAACTGGAATCCGCCCCAGGGTTTCGGCTGGTCTAGGAATCCATAGACCTCCTTGCCCTTCACCTTCTTTCCTTTCAGGAACTTGGTAATTTGCTGGACCTGCTGCCAGGTCTTTGGCGGCCCCCAGGTGCCGAGACCGGCCTTATCTTTCCAGTCCGCCCACTGCTTGGCGAGACCGGGATCGGTGAACACGTCGGTGCGCCTGTTCATCGTGTGGCAGTCGCTATCGATGGTGACGCGGTGGATCTTGCCGTTCCACGTTCCAACCGGCGGCTTCAGGTAATCGACGATGTCGTCAAAGTCGACTTGCTTCTTCACCCAGTCGGGCATCTCGGAGAGCAGGTTTTTCACTCCCATGTCGCCCTCAAAGGGCGCGCCCATCTCGATGATGTCGAAGTCCGCCGTGCCGGTCGCGATCGATTGCTGCAGGCGGGCGTTGTAGTCAGCCTGCGCGAGGTCGATCCATTTGATCAAAGTGCCGGTGTAAGCTTCCCAAGGCTTCAGGAAGCCGCGAAAAAGGAAATTGTGCAGATTTTGGTTGTTGAGGCCCATGAAGGAGAAGTTGATGCCTTTGAATTCGCCGGGCTGCACATATTTCTTGGTTGGTCCGAGGCAGAGCTCGCCGACCTTCTGCCAGTCTGCGTCCGTTGGCGATCCGTTCCCCGCGCCCGGGATCTTCATGATCTGGGCGACCACGCTGTCCGCCGCGAAAGACGGGCTTGGGGAGAGAGTCGCCGGAACGCCCGCAACAAGCCCGGCCACGGCGCTAGCGGTCCCCTTCATGACGCGGCGCCGGCTCGCCTGCGTGGCCATCAATTGTTCGTAGACATGCACGCGCATTTGCTTTCCTCCCTCGAGTCTGCCGGCGGTTCAGCCAGTCGAGTTTTCGGCAGCCTGGTGCGTTTTGGGCCGTGACTTCAAAGAGTACGAGCCCGAGCTGAAAACTGTCAATGCGCGCTCGCCGCTGCCGTGGTGCATGGATCCGCGGGGCTCCGTCACGGCCTGCCCCGTCCCTCGCGCCAGACCTCCTCAGCACTGCTCTCCGGCCCCAATCTCACCACCCCGAAACCGAAGAAAAGCCTCCAGACTTTAATACAGAGCTAGAAAATCCTTTCAACGGGAACAGTAATACTTTCTTCTCCACTGCGGATCATCGCTTCTGTGTACTCGGCCTGTGGGGGCCGCTCCTCATACCTGAGTGCGACTCTCGTGGTTCTGTCAGCTCTCGCGCCAGCTGGGTCCGGGATTGGTGGCCGGCTAGACCACGGATAGGCTCCGGGCCGGATCAGGGCGGCTCGGGAACCCACAATGGAATGCGTCGACTGCGGCTCCGCCGCCACCTCGGAGCGGCGGGACCGCACGGCGCAGGGCTACCGCCGCTTTCGCTGCCGTGGCTGCGGCCGGGAGTTCAACGAGCGCAGCGGCGGGCTGCTGAACCGGACCCAATACCCAAGCGACGTCATCGCGCTCGTGGTGCTCTGGCGCTTGCGCTATCGCCTCACGCTGCAGGACCT
>JAFASL010000571.1 GCA_019244535.1 Alphaproteobacteria bacterium | reverse complement strand
TCATCGGCTAATCCGACTATACACCGGCGGAGCCTGTTGCAGCCGACGCCTGACGGTCCGACAATAGCGGTGTCACAGCCGAGGTAGAGGTCGATGAAGATCGAGCCAAAATTAACGATTCTCCTCGTCACCTTATGTCGGCTGTTGCCGAGCACTGTGGCGGCGGCACCATCGCTGGAGGGAAACGCTGCATTGCTTTATGCAGTCGACCAGTCCGCCAACCTTCGAGGAGCCATCTCGGTCTATGATATTGCCGCAGAGCATCGGCTGATCAAGACCATCCACACGGTTTCGAATGTCGCCGACGTCAGAGGCGTGGCTGCAAGCGCCGTCACTGGGAAACTTTACGTCGCCTACGTCGATGTTGCAGGCACCGGGATGGTCTATTGCCTGAACATCTATAACGATGCGATCCTTTGGAATGAACCGATCAGCCCCGGCGTCGATCGGCTGGCGATCAATCCGGACGGCCAGCTGCTCTATGTTCCGACCTGGGAGGGCGGCTCGGCCGACTACATCAACGTCGTGGACGCCAATACTGGCGAGGTTGTTCGGGAGGTCCATTTCTCCAATCGGTCGCACGACACGCTCTACCCGCTGTCCGGGCCGATATTCCAAGAGACGAAGGCCGACGACGGCAGCGGCAAGTATCTGTATCTGATCGACCCGAAGAGCTACGCCGTCTCACGCGTCGGCCCTTATTCGGGAATCCTTGGCCCTTACGCCGTAGACAGTACGAGCAACTACGTCGTGAACAACGTGATGCACCTTTGGGGAATGCAGGTCATCAATCTCAAGACCGGCCAGATTATCACCGCGAGCCTCCCCGATCACCCGCCCGGAGATCCCGGGTTGCTGCACGGGATTGGCTGGACCCCCGATCAGAAAGAGGTGTGGGAGAGCAGCAGCGGGAATGATCCGCATGTTTATGTCTGGGCAATGGATAATCCGATGGTCCCGGTTCTCAAACAGACTTTGACATTGAAAAGTGGTCGCGGATCGCACTGGCTGACCTTCGATGCAACAGGCGATCACGGCTATGTTGCGCCCGGCAAAAGCAGCAGCGACGGTACCGAAATCTTTGACCCCCACACCCACGCCTCGCTCGGAGTTATCGGGTCCACCGAGGACATGATCGCAATCGAGTTCACGGACGGTAAGATCAGCCGGGTAGGCGATCAATACGGGATTGGTCGCCGGTAGTAGGCACACGCGTGACTTGGCCGGGGCTCAACTGTTAGACTGATCTTTTGCGTGTCAGCGCAACTCGTTGGACCCGTCCGGCGCGAGCGCCTCCGTACTTTGCGATCGTACAGGGCGCGTACGCAATAGGATCAATCGATGGTATGATGAGATCGGAAGAGGACGTGTCAGGATGAAACCGAACATTTTTCGCGCCTGCCAAATGGCGGGTTGATGCTGGCGACGCCGACTCCTGCACGGGCCCCGCCGGCTCTTTTTCCACCGCGTCCGCCAGAGGGTCGGATGGTGCGCCGCGCGCCCGGCGCGATCCTGCGCAAGCGGTAGGCGAATGGAAAACCGTACACACGCGCCGTCGAAGGTGCCAGTAAAACGTGCAGGCGGAAACACGACGAGCGACCTAAAGAGCGAGAATCTCGCGCTCCGACGCGAGCTGAATGCAGCCTATCAGCAGCAGGCCGCCACCGCCGACGTGCTTAAGGTGATGAGCGGCTCCAGCTTCGATCTCGCTGCAGTGCTCGATACGCTGGTCGCTTCGGCCGCGCGCCTCTGCGAAGCGGATATGGCAAGCATCCTGCGGCCGAAAGGCGAGATTTTCGAATACGCCGCGAGTTACGGGTATTCGCCTGAATTTGTGCGATTCATGGAAACGCATCCGATCCGCGCGGGGCGGGGAACCGCTGTAGGTCGGACCCTGCTCGAAGGCGCTCCCGTTCATATTCCCGATATCGAGGCTGACCCGGAGTACACCTTTCGGGAGGCCCAGCAGTCGGGTCATTTTCGCACGATACTCGGCGTCCCGCTGTTGCGCGAAACCATTCCGATTGGCGTCATCGTGCTGATGCGTAGGCGGATGGGGCCATTCAACGACAATTTGATAAAGCTGGCCACCACGTTTGCCGCCCAGGCAGTGATCGCGATGGAGAATGCACGGCTGATAAGCGACACGCGCGAGGCCTTGGAGCAGCAAACCGCGACCGCCGAGGTGCTGCAGGTCATCAACAGCTCACCTGGCAACGTGGCTCCGGTTTTCGATGCGCTGCTCGAAAAAGCGTTGCGCCTCTGCGAAGCTGGCCTCGGCCAGCTGTGGACCCATGACGGCCATAGTTTCGAAATGGCAGCGTTACGCGGAGTGCCTGGACCGTGGCCGGAGTTCTTGCCAAGCCAGCAGCGACTCAGCCCGGAAGCTCCGCTCGAGCGCTTGGCAGCCGGTCAGGACCTTGTTCATCTCCTGGGTGTTACTGCCGAGGACCTCTACCGATCGGGCGATCCGCATCGAAAAAAGACTGTCGAGCTCGGTGGGGCGTGCAGTTTACTGGGTGTTGCGTTACGCCAAGACGGGAAGCTGCTTGGCGCCCTGACGATTTACCGCCGGGAGGTGCGGTCTTTCTCGGACAAGCAGATAGCGCTGCTTCAGAATTTTGCCGCGCAGGCGGTAATCGCGATGGAGAACGCACGCCTGATCACCGAGCTGCGCCAGCGCACGCGTGATCTGCAAGAGTCGCTCGAATATCAGACCGCGACCAGTGATGTGCTCAAAGTCATCAGTCACTCGGGCGCGGAGCTCGAACCGGTACTCGATACGCTGCTCAAGACGGCGGTGCGCATTTGCGGGGCCCAGTCCGGGTTTATCTTCGGGCTCGACGACGGCCTCTTTCGGATGGTTGCCTCGTTCGGGATTCCGGCAGAATACGAGGACTTCCTGGCACGTAATCCGATCGCGTTGGGCCGCGGCACGTTGATCGGTCGGACGGCCTCCGAGCGGCGGACCGTGCACATCGAGGATGCCACCGCCGACCCCGAATACACCCAAATCGAAGCAGTGCAGCTCGGTCATCGGCGGACAATACTCGGGGTGCCGCTGGTCCGCGAGGATGCTGTGATCGGGGTCATCACCCTCGCCCGCTCGCGCGTCGAGTCTTTCGCCGAAAAACAGATCGCGCTAGTCGCGACCTTTGCCGATCAGGCGGTCATTGCGATCGAGAATGCGCGGCTGTTCGGAGAATTGCGAACCCGCACCACGGAGCTCGGGCGCTCGGTCGAAGAGTTGATGCTGCTCAGTGAGGTTGGGCAGGCGGTCAGCTCGACTTTGGACTTGCGTTCCGTGTTGTCGACGATCCTGACGCGCTCGGTGGAGATGACCGGGGCCGATGCCGGGGCGGTCTTCCGCTACGGGCTCACCGACCGCTCCTTCCGGCTGGTCGAGGCGTTCGGCTGGGACGAAGCGCTGCTGGGCTCGATCGGCGAGTTGCGC
>JAFASL010000569.1 GCA_019244535.1 Alphaproteobacteria bacterium | reverse complement strand
CAAAGTCCTCGAAAGCTTGGCGCAGCGCATCGAAGCTTTGATAGAAATCAAGATGTTCGGCGTCGATGTTGGTCACGACCGCGATCGTCGCCGGCAGCCGGGTGAAAGTGCCGTCGCTCTCGTCGGCTTCCACCACCATCCAGTCGCCCGCACCCAGCCGCGTATTGGTGCCGTAGGCGTTGATGATCCCGCCGTTGATCACGGTGGGATCCAGCTGCGCCGTCTCGAGCAGCGCGCCGATCATCGAGGTCGTTGTCGTCTTGCCGTGGGTTCCGGCGATCGCCAACGACCATTTGAGCCGCATCAGCTCGCCCAGCATCTCGGCGCGGCGCACCACAGGGATGCGGCGCACCCGGGCGGCGATTACCTCGGCGTTGTCCGGCTTGACCGCGGAGGAGGTTACGACCACCTCGGCGGCACCTAGGTTCTCGGCCTCATGACCAACAGCCACCGGGATCCCGAGATCGGCGAGCCGCCGAACATTGGGGCTGTCCGCCAGGTCGCTGCCCTGCACCCGATACCCGAGATTGTGCAGGACCTCGGCGATGCCGCTCATCCCGATCCCGCCGATGCCGACAAAGTGAATCGGCCCGATCGAACGCGGCAGGGCTCTCATGCCGCCCGTCCTTGCGGCCGCGACCCGAAACCGAGCTCGACCGCAAGCTGCGCGAGCCGCGCGGCTGCGTCCGGCCGGCCAAAATCGCCGGCCCGTTGAGCGGCATCGCTCAGGGCAGTCAGGTTCCCGAGCAGATCTTCGAGGTGCAGAGCAAGAGTATCCGCCCGCAACTCCGATTGCGGAATGACCCATCCGGCACCGGTCTCGGCAAAGGCGCGGGCATTCGCGGCCTGGTGATCGTCGGTTGCATGCGGATAGGGGATCAGCAGAGCGGGGCGCCCGATTGCGGCGAGTTCGGCCACTGTCGAGGCGCCGGCGCGGCAGATCGCCAAATGCGCGCGCACAAGCCTTTCCGGGATGTCGGTGAAGAAGCTTCTTACCTCGGCCTGAATACGATTTTTTCGATAGAGCGCCTCGGCAGCCGGGAGATCCTCAGAGCGCGCCTGATGGCTGACCCGCAGCATCTCGCGCAGGCGTGTCGGGAGGCTGGCCAATGCGGGCGGCACGATTTCCGTCATGATCCGCGCTCCCTGGCTGCCGCCCAGGATCAACAGCTCGATCGTGCCGCCCCGCAGCGGTGGCTTGTATCTCGTCCGAGCAAGGACAAGCAGCTCGGGCCGCACGGGGTTGCCGGTATGCACTGTGCGAGCACGCTCGGCCGGGCGCAGCCCGATCGTTGCAGGGAAGCCGGTGGCGATCCGCCGTACGCGCGGCGCCAGCAGTCGATTGGTGCGGCCGAGCACGGCGTTTTGCTCGTGGATCACCGTCGGCAGACCGAGAGAGACCGCCGCGAGCATCGTCGGGACTGAGGCGTATCCGCCGAAGCCGATGACGCAAACCGGCGCCAGCCGGCGCAGCAGACGGCGCGCCTGCAACGTCCCAAGCGCCAACTCCCCGAGCGCGTGGGCGGCATGCGCCGCGCCGCCGCCCAGCTGTGCGGCGCGCACATGATGCGTCTCGATCCCGGCGACGCGCCCGGCAAAGTTATCGACCCGCGCGTCGCTGACCAAATGGACCGCGCTGCCCGTGCTGAGGAGCTCGGCGGCGAGCGCCTCGGCCGGGAACAGATGACCCCCGGTGCCGCCGGCGGCAAGCACAAAAGGCCGGGTCACAGCTCGCTTCCTCCGAGCCGGCGGCGCGTAAGCGCGAGCATCATGCCCATTCCGAGCCCGAGCGCCAGCATCGATGACCCGCCGTAAGAAAGAAACGGCAATGTCATACCCTTGGTCGGGATCAAATGCAGGCTGGAGGCCATATTGATCGCCGCCTGCAGCCCAAACTGCACCAGCAGACCCGTTGCGGCGAGGAGGACAAAAAGGCTGCCCTCCTGCGACATCCGCGAAAACCCGCGCAACACGATAAACGCAAACAGCCCGACTATCGCGAGGCAGACGACCACGCCGAACTCTTCCCCGGCGACGGCGAAAACGAAATCAGCATGCGCGTCGGGCAGAACGTCCTTCACCGTGCCTTCCCCCGGACCGCGACCCCACAGACCGCCGTTCGTGAACGCCTCGATGGAGCGGTTGACCTGATAGCTGTCTCCGGCTGAGGGATCGAGGAAATGGTCGACGCGGACCCTGACATGCGGCAGGTACATATACGCACCGACCAGTCCGGCGAGCCCGGCGATCGCGCCGGCGGCGACCCAGTAGAGCCTCATGCCCGCCATAAAAAACTGGGCGAACCAGACGGCCGCCACGACCGCTGCCATCCCGATATCCGGTTGTTTGATCAACATCGCGATTACGAGCAGGAACAGCGCGACGCAAATCAAATTGCCCGGAAAACGGGGATGCAGTTTCTGCTCGGAAAACAACCAGGCGGCGACGACGGCAAAGGTCGGTTTGACGAACTCCGAGGGCTGCAGCGACAGGCCCGGAAAATTAATCCAGCGGCGCGCGCCCTTGATCTCGGCGCCAATGACAAAAGTCAATGCGAGGAGGACGAGCGAGATGCCAAAGCCAATCAGCGCGATGCGGCGGATGGTTCGCGGCGGCTGCAGCGAGACCGCGAACATCAGACCGATCGCCAAAGGCAGCATTGCCAGGTGGCGGCGGACGAAATGCAGCCCGTCATAACCGATCCGCTCGGCGACCGGCGGGCTGGCCGCCAGGCTCATGACGACGCCGAACCCGATCAGCATGCCAAGCGCGGCAAGGCTCCACCGATCGACGGTCCACCACCAGCGCGCGACGAGGCTCTGATCGATCCGGGCGAACTTCATCGCGCCGCTAGCGCAATTTGAGCGTGGCGAGGCCGGCGATCGCCAAAATCCAGGCGATGATCCAGAAGCGGATCACGATTTTCGGCTCTTCCCACCCCATCTGCTCGAAGTGATGGTGCAGCGGCGCCATGCGGAAGACCCGCCGACCGGTCATCTTGTAGCTGGCGACCTGGACGATAACGGACACAGCCTCAAGCACGAACAGGCCGCCGATGATCGCGAGCACCAGCTCGTGTTTTGTGATGACGCTGATCGTCCCGAGCGCGGCGCCGATCGACAACGAGCCTGTGTCGCCCATGAAAACTGCCGCCGGCGGGGCGTTGAACCACAGGAAACCAAGGCTCGCGCCGACCATTGCCCCGCAGAAGACGGTCAGCTCACCCGCTCCGACCACGTGGTGGATCTGCAGGTAGTTGGCAAAGACCAGGTTGCCGACGAGGTAAGCGATAAAGGCGAAGCAGCCCGCCGCGATCATCGAGGGGACGATCGCCAGCCCGTCGAGACCGTCGGTCAAGTTGACTGCGTTGGAGGCGCCGACGATGACGAACGCGCCAAGCGGCACAAAGAACCAGCCAAATGCAAAGAGAAGGTTCTTGAAGAATGGTACGGCCAGCGTATTTGCCAGCCCGGCCGGGGTCACATAGGCGATTGCGATGCAGGCAGCGGCGGCGAGCACGATCTCCAGGCCGATTTTGGTCCGGCCCGAAACGCCGCGATGCGAGTTCCGCGTCAGCTTGCGGTAATCATCGAAGAACCCGATAAGCCCGAAGCCGGCAGTGGTGAGCAGGACGATCCACACATAAGAATTGGTGAGATCCGCCCACAGCAACGTCGATGTCGTCAATGCGATTAAGATCAGGAAACCGCCCATTGTCGGCGTTCCCTTCTTGCGCAGCAGATGGCCGTTCGGACCGTCCGGGCGAATCGGCTGGCCGTTCGACTGCTTTCGCCGCAGCCACAATATGAGGTGCGGACCCAATACAAAGCTGATCAGCAGCGCCGTGACGACCGCCCCTCCTGACCGGAACGTGATGTAGCGGAACAAATTGAAGAACTGGAACTGGTCGGCGAAGGGGTAGAGCAGCGGGTACAGCATCGGATCACGTTTCTGGCCGGCACGCAGCGTGCCGGAGCGATTGAGCACACAGCAGTTCGACGACGCGGCCGAGGCCTACGCCGCGGGAACCTTTGACGGTCACGACATCACCGGGTTCGAGAAAGCTCAGCAACGCGGGCATAGCCTCCTCGACCGACCGCCACAACCCACCTCGTTTTGCCGCCGGCAAAGCCTCGTCCAGCGCGACGATTGCCTCGCCGATCAGAAAGACGCGGTCGATCCCGGCGGCGAGTGATTCGGCGAGCTCGCGGTGCAGGCGCTCGGATGCCTCACCGAGCTCGAGCATGTCGCCGAGCAACGCAACCCGCCTGCCTCCGTCACCCGGCTCGGTGGCGGCGAGCACGGCGAGGGCGGCGCGCATCGCCGCTGGGCTGGCGTTGTAGCTCTCGTCGATCAGGGTCAGGGTGCCGCCGCGCCAGGCGAGTTCGTGTCGGCGCCCACGGCCGGGCAATGCCTCGAACTCGCCCAGCGCCTCTGCAGCGTGGACCACATCCCCGCCGGCGGCCTGCACCGCCGCCAGCACGGCCAATGCGTTCATCACCCAATGCCGTCCCGGGACGGCCATCCGAAATCGAACAAGCCGATCGCCGATAATGGCCTCGACCGTGCTTCCACGCGAATCGAGCACGCAATCGTTCAGGCGCGCGGCGGCTTCCGGATGAACCCCGAACCCGAGAATCTCAACTGCACCGGCACGCTTTGCTGCCCTCGCCAGTCGCGTGTAATGCGGGTTGTCACGGTTGAGAACCACGCTCCCGCCAAGCTCCAATCCGAGGAAGATCTCGGCCTTGGCATCGGCAATGGCCTCGACCGATGAAAAAAAGCCGAGATGCGCCGGCTCCACGGTCGTGACGACGGCGACATGCGGGCGCACGAGCCGCGTGAGCGCGGCGATCTCGCCAGGATGATTCATGCCGAGCTCGAAGACGCCATAGCGGGTGTCCGGCGGCAGCCGGGCGAGCGATAACGGGGCGCCCCAGTGGTTGTTGAGTCCGCCGGCGGAAGCATAAGTTGGACCGGAAGGCGCGAGCCCCAGACGCAGGGCTTCCTTCGTCCCGGTTTTGCCGACACTGCCGGTGACGGCGATGATGCGAGCCGCGCTGCGGCGGCGGCCCGCCGCGCCGAGCGCTGCGAGCCCGCTCAACGTATCGGTAACCCGAAGAAGCGGCGCCGAGTTCGCAAGCCGCGGAATTTCCCGGTCAACCATTGCGGCGGCAGCGCCGCGCTGCATCGCAGCGGCCACATAATCGTGACCGTCGTGATTGGGGCCTTGCAAGCCGACAAACAGGTCGCCCGGCTCGAGAGTGCGGGTATCGATCGACACGCCAGTGGCGACCCAATCGGTCGAGCATGAGCCGCCGGTTGCGGCGGCAGCGTCAGCGGCGGCCCATAACGGGCTCATCAGCCGGCCAGCCGATAGGATGGCGACCCTTGCGCGCCGGCGAATTCACGCGCGACCGCGGCGTCGTCAAACGGGTAGGTTTCGGTGCCGATGATCTGCCCGGTTTCATGCCCTTTGCCGGCAATGATGAGGAGATCGTCTTTAGCAAGCTCGGCGATGGCCGTCGCGATCGCCGATCGTCGATCGTCGATCTCGATCGCGCTGGGCGCCGCCTCGAGGATGGCGCGGCGGATCGCGGTCGCCGGCTCGGTTCGCGGATTGTCGTCGGTAATGTAAACGCGGTCGGCCAAGCGGGAGGCCACTTCTCCCATTAGCGGGCGCTTTCCGGCGTCGCGGTCCCCACCGCAACCGAACAGCACGGCAAGATTTCCACGAGCATGAGGGCGCAGCGCCGTCAAAATGGCCGACAGTGCATCTGGAGTGTGAGCGTAATCGACGAAAATTGCGCCGCCGCTTTCGCTGCTGCCGACGAATTGCATGCGTCCGGGAACACCGGTCAGATTGGCGAGCGCGGCGGTTGCGGCGGCTGACGGAGCGCCGGTGGCGATCACCAGACCCAATGCCGCGAGCGCGTTCATCGCCTGGAATTCGCCGGCGAGCGGCAGCAGCAGCTTCTGCTGCTGGCCGAAGACCTGGACGACGAGGGCCTGGCTGCGGGGCCGCGGATCTCGCGCAACCAGCTGCAAATCAGCGGTGGGATCGACGCCATAAGCGATCACCGGATGACTGCGCTCCCGGCAGAGCGCCGCGAGCCGGGCGAATTCCGCGCTGTCGCAGTTGAGCACCGCCGTGCCTCCCGGCCGCAACAGCGTCGTGAAGAGACGGTCCTTGGCGGCGCGGTAATGCGCCATGTCGCCGTGATAATCGAGGTGGTCGCGCGTCAGGTTGGTAAAGGCTGCGGCCGAAACGGACAGGCCGTCGAGGCGGTTTTGGTGAAGGCCGTGGCTCGACGCTTCGACCGCCACGTGCTCGATGCCTTGCCGCATGAGTTCGGCGAGGTCACGGTGCAGCGCGACGGGATCTGGAGTGGTCAAGGCGCCGGGCCGGCGCTCGGCAGCGGTCACTAAGCCAAGGGTGCCGAGGCTTGCTGCCGGGTGGCCGAGCGCCATCCAGATCTCGCGCGTGAAATGCACCACGGAGGTTTTGCCGTTGGTCCCTGTCACTGCAGCAATGTTTCGCGGCTGCCCACCATGGAAGCGCGCGGCCATCAACGCCAGCCGGCGCTGCGGGTTGGGGTCGGTCACCAACGCAAGCGAGCCCCACGTTTCCGGTGAAAGCGTAAGCGCGGCCGGGTCGTCGGTCAGGATCGCAACGGCGCCGCGAGCGACCGCATCGGCGGCAAAGCAGCGTCCATCCTGTTTTGTCCCCGGCAATGCGGCGAAGAGAAAGCCGGCCTGCACGGTTCGCGAATCGGCGCTGAGGCCGGCAATCTCGATGTCGGCCGGCCCTTGGGACGCCGGCATAGCGGCAATGAGCTCAGTAAGCTTCAATCCGCTTGCCTTGCAGGGTTTCGATCGCCAGAGCGCGCTGGATTTCGGGCGACGACTCGTCGACCGGCTGTATTCCGAGAAGCGGCGCCATCCGCTGGATAATGCGGCTGGTTGCCGGAGCGACCGTCCACCCCGCTGTTGCGTAGCCGTGGCTCTGCTTATTGGGGTGAGGTTCGTCGACCACGGTCAGGATCAAATATTTAGGGTCGTTGATCGGAAAGATTCCGACAAAGCTCGAAAGCAGCTTTTTCTCCGCATAATGCCTGCCCGCAAGCTTTTCTGCCGTACCGGTCTTGCCGCCCACCACATAGCCGGGAGCGGCCGCCTGGGTGCCCGTCCCGTGCTCAACCACTAATCGCATAAGCTTGCGCATTTGTTCCGAGGTTTTTGGCGAAATCACCTGCTGGCCCGGCGGCGCCTCGTCCGGGGGCAGCTTGACGAGAGTGGCCTGGCGCAAAATCCCGCCGTTGACCAGCGCCGCAGCAGCGCTCGCAAAGCTAAGGGGTGTGACCGAAATGCCGTGACCGAAGGCAATCGTCATGACATTGACTTCGCGCCATTTCGCCGGGAAATGCGGCGCCGCGGCTTCCGATACCTCAATCTTGGGGGCCTTGAGCAGGCCGATCCGCGCGAGGAACTCCCGCTGTCTTTGACCTCCGGCGGCAATCGCCATCTTGGCCGCGCCGATATTTGACGAATACATCAAGATCTCGGGGACGTTCAGCACGCGGTGCTTGCCGTGATAGTCCCCGATCGTGAAGCGCCCGATATTGATGTCGTGGGTCGCGTCATAGGTGCTGGTGAGGGTCGAGGTGCCTGCGTCGAGCGCCATCGCCACGGTGAAGATCTTGAAGATCGAGCCGAGTTCGTAAACGCCGAGGGTATCGCGATTGAACATCCGGTCGGCGATGGAGATCTCGGGATGGTCGGGGTCGACAGCGCCCGGATGGTTTGGGTCGAAATCGGGCAGCGACACCATCGAGAGGACTTCGCCAGTGTTGACGTCCATGATCAACCCGGCCGCCGCTTTCGCGGTGAAGTCGTCAATGACCCGCTGCAACTCTTCGCGAAGGATGTATTGAACACGCAAGTCGAGCGATAGCTGCAAAGGCTCCCGCCGATCCCTCAGAGTCGTGTCGAGCCCACGCTCGATCCCGGCAAAGCCGGCATTATCGATACCGGTATAGCCGACGACATGCGCCGTCAGCGTTCCATCCGGATAGACGCGACGCTCTTCGTGCTGGAACTGCACCCCGGGAATTCCGAGCTGGTTAACCTCGTATTGTTCACGAGGTGTCAGGTGGCGCTTCAGGTAGACAAAGCTCTTGCCCGAAGTAAGCTTGGCATAAACCTCCGCGCTTTTGAGGTTCGGGAAGGCCTTGACCAATCTGCGGGTCGCTTCGGCCGGGTCGAGAATCTGTTTCGGGTTGGCGTAGACGGACGGGCTGTCAAGCGTCGTCGCGAGAAGCCTGCCGTTGCGGTCGACGATATCGGCGCGGGCGGGCGCGGGCGGCGCCGGGATATGGAACCGGGGCATGTGCGATTGAGCCGTTCCGCCCTCGAGCAGCACGATCTCGATAACCCGCAACGCGACAACCGCAAACACGCAGGCAAACAAAACCCCGGTGAGGAACAGCCGGCCCCGGCAAGCCTCGATGGCCTTCCGCGCCGGCCCGTCAGGAACGACGGGCGCGCAGGGCGGCGGCTTGAAATGCCGCGGC
>JAFASL010000479.1 GCA_019244535.1 Alphaproteobacteria bacterium | reverse complement strand
GATCGATATGGCAGTCAGCCGAGATCACGTCGTATTTCATTGGCATGTCCTCCGCTCGAGCTTGGCGTTAGCATGACTCGCACGGTCGCGGGGCGCGACCAAAAACTGCAACGCGGGGTGAGAAAGTGCCAATGGTGCAAGGACCGGCGAACCGCCCGCTTTCCGATGTGATCGTGATCGATTTCAGTCAGATCTTTCAGGGCCCCTATGCGAGCCTCCTATTGGCCAAGGCTGGCGCGTTCGTCATCAAAGTCGAGCCGCCGCGCGGCGAGCCGGGCCGGCGGCGCGCCGATCCCGGCAAGAGCGCGACCCTGCCCTTTGCGATGCTGAACCAGAACAAGCACGCGGTCACCTTGAACCTGAAGCACGAGCGTGGCCGGGAATTGCTGTTCCGAATGGTCGAACGGGCCGATGTATTGCTCGAAAACTTCTCGCCAGGCACGATGGATGGCCTCGGCGTCGGTTGGAGCCGATTGCGCGAGATCAACGCACGCCTGATCTATGCCACCGGCACCGGGTTCGGCATCAGCGGGCCGGATCGCGACAATCTCGCGATGGATATGACGATCCAGGCGGCCTCCGGGATCATGAGCGTGACTGGCTTCCCCGACGGGCCGCCAGTCAAGGCCGGCCCGACTTTGGTCGATTTCATGGGCGGCATCCATCTCTACGCCGGCATCGTGACCGCGCTCTACGACCGCGACCGCAGCGGGGTCGGGCGGCTCGTCGAGGTAGCAATGCAAGAGACGGTCTGGCCGAGCCTCGCGGCGAGCTATGACTATTACTACCGGACTGGCGAACTGCCGCCGCGCACCGGCAACCGGCAATCCGGGCTCAACAGCGCGCCCTACAACGTGTTCACAACTGCCGACGGGCACGTCGCGATCCACGTCGTGACCGAAGCCCATTTCCAGAATCTGCTGAAGGCGATGGGCCGTGAGGATCTCGCCGATGATCCGCGGTTTGCGACCAATGCCGCGCGTGTCGCCCACATGGACGAGGCCGACGCGCTCGTCGAAACCTGGACGCGAACCCTGCCGAAGATGGAGGTGTTTGCGCGCGCCAAGGAATACCGGATCCCTTGCGCGCCGGTCCGCACCGCGCCCGAAGTGATGAACGATCCGCACATGCACGAGCGCGGCATGCTCGCGCGCATCGACCACCCGGAACTGGGCGAAATCGTTGTGCCCGCGACACCGTTGCGCCTGCACGGCACCGACAAGGTCGAGCCCGGACCGAGCCCGACGATCGGCCAGCACAACACAGAAATCTACGGCGGCTGGCTTGGCCTCTCCGCCGCCGAGATCGCCGAACTGAAAGCGACCGGCGTCATCTGATCGAGATACGCCCTGCCGGATTTAGACTTCCGGTTTTTATCGGCCGGAACTGGGCGGCGTTACGGCGGGTCCGGATTTGTTGCCCGGAAGCCCTCGAACGCCGCTTTGATCGCCGCTCGGGTGATCGCGCGCCTCGGGAAGCGTGGTCCCGGACGGGGTGACGGTAGGTCCGGATTTGCTGCCCGGCAGGCCCGGCACACCCGGTTTTGAAGTGCCGGCCGTGCCCGGCGGATTATCTCGGGTCGGTTGGCCCTGCGTTGTGACGCCCTGCGCCCAAGCCGGCAGACTCGCCAATGCGACCGCCGCGACGGCCACGCCGCTGAAGAGCTGCTTCAACATATCTCCTCCGAACATCAAGAAAGCTTTCTCGGCGAAACAGCCGGGCGCGGGCGGCGGTTCCGGTCCTTGGAGCTGCGCTTGCCACCGGCAGGTCTTGGGCATAGCTTCGACCGAGGCGCGCCGGGGAGGCCCCAATGAAAAGCATCACGGTCGATTACGGCAAAACTCTCGCCGAGGAACCGGACAAAGGACATAACCGCTGGCACGAGGGCATCGCGCCAGTGATCGAGGTGGCGCCAGGCGAGGAAATCGAGATCCAGACACGCGACGCCTTTGACGGCCAAATAACACCGACGACGACGGCCGGAGACCTGCGCCGGTGCGACCTGAACCGGGTCCACGCGTTGACCGGTCCGGTATATGTCACGGGGGCGGCGCCGGGCGATCTTCTCGAAGTCGAGATCTGCGATATGAAGCCGGCGGGCTTCGGCTACACCGTGCAAGTCCCGGGCTTCGGATTTCTGCGCGACGCCTTTCCGGAGCCGCATATCGTCAAATGGACCATAAAGGACGGGTTTGCCGAGTCGGCGGACCTGCCGGGTGTGCGCATCCCCGACGGCTCGTTTGTCGGCGTCATCGGCGTCGCTCCATCGAAGGCGCTGCGCGAGACCATCCAGCGCCGCGAGGCAAACCTTTTGACCCGTGGCGGAATGGTGTTGCCGCCCGAGAAGGACGGCGCCGTGCCGGCGGCGGAGCCGACCGCTTCGGAGGCATTGCGGACCGTCCCGCCGCGCGAGAACGGCGGAAATCTGGACATCAAGCAGCTGAGCAAAGGCGCGCGCCTGATGCTTCCGGTGTTTGTCGACGGTGCGCTGTTTTCGGTCGGTGATGCGCATTTTGCGCAAGGTGACGGAGAGGCGTGCGGCACAGCCATCGAGATGACCGGCGCGATCCTAGTGCGTTTTACATTGCACAAAGGCGAAGCCGAGCGCCGCGGCATCCGATTCCCGCGTTTCGCGCGCGACGACTACTACTTCCCGCCCGAGCTCGCCGCGCCCAAACGCTTTATTGCGACGACCGGAATGTCGATCCGCGCGGACGGCACGAACGAGTCGGAGGATGCGACATTGAGCGCGCGCAATGCGCTATTGGCGATGATCGACCTCTTGGTCGAACGCGGCTGGAACCGGCAGCAAGCCTACGCGATCTGCAGCGTTGCCGTCGATCTGAAGCTGAGCGAGCTCGTCGATGTCCCGAACCTGGTTGTCAGCGCCTTCCTGCCGCTCGACATCTTTGACCGATAGAAGGGGCTCGTTCCATGGATTTTGCCGACAGCCCCGAACACGCCGCTTTCCGCAGCGACTTCCGGAGCTGGCTCGAGACGAACCTGCCGCCAGAGATCTGCGTCGACGACGCCGCCGACCAGCGTGTCGCGCCGGACCGCGAGACATTGGAAAAGCGGATTGCCTGGCAGAAGACGATGCATGCGGCGGGCTGGGTCGGGATCTCGTGGCCCAAAGAATATGGCGGACGCGGCGCCAGCTTTATGCAGCAAGTCATTTTCGACGAAGAATATTTCCGTGCGCGCGCGCCCGTGCTGCCGACTGCCAGTGCATTGAACCTGCTGGGGCCGACGCTGATCCATTGGGGCACCGAAGAGCAGAAAAGGCAGCACCTGCCGCGCATCCTCAGCGCCGACGAGCTATGGTGCCAGGGTTACTCCGAGCCCGATGCCGGCGGCGATCTGGCGAGCTTGCGGACGCGCGCCGTCGACCATGGCGATCATTTCATCGTCAATGGGCAGAAGGTGTGGACCTCGGCCGCGCATTTCGCCGATTGGTGCTTTCTCCTCGTCCGCACCAACCCCGACGCGCCCAAGCATCACGGCATCAGTTATCTGCTCGTCGATATGAAGACACCGGGGATCACGGTGCGGCCGCTGGTGCTGCTCAATGGCCACCGCCACTTCAATGAGGTGTTTTTCGAGGACGTCGCAGTCCCCAAAGAAAATCTGGTCGGGCCGCTGAACGAGGGGTGGAAGGTCGCAATCACGACCCTGATGTTCGAGCGCAGCGGCGCTGGCGGGCGCGACCACGCCGCGCAGATCGCGAGGCTCGCCGAGCTGGCCAGGCAATTCCCGAACCGGCAGGAGCCGGCCTGGAATGAGAGCCACATCCGTCAGCAGCTCGCGCAGCTGGCGATCGATGTCAAGGCATTGCAGGTGACGCGGCTGCGGGGTCTTACCCGCCGGTTACGCGGCGAGCCGCCGGGCCCCGAAGGGTCCATCCTCAAACTGTTCGGCTCGGAGCTCGCACTGCGCATCGCCGATTTTTCCTCGACCCTCCTCGGTCCCTATGTGACCGTCGATGCACCAACCGAGGCGGTACCGGACGCCGCGCGCTGGCACCATCGCGCGCTCGGCGCGCGGCAATACACGATCGCCGGGGGCACCAGCGAGATACAGCGCAATATCATCGGTGAACGGGTACTGGGTCTGCCGAAGGGTTGAGCGGTCGTGCCGGTTGCTATCCGGGGAGAAGTCCGCGCCATCGCCTGCAGACTGTACCGCCTCGAGGTGACGCGTACCATGCGCCCGAGGATCGCGGGCTTGGTGCTGGCGGGAAGCTTCGCCCTGGTTTTTCTGGCGCAGTCCCTGTTGCTGTTCGGCTCTCAACTCCCCGGGCTTTTTCTGCTCGACGAAACCGGCTATGGGGACAGCTACGTACTATATGATCTCCGGAATTTTCAGAACACCGGAGAAATCTATCGCGATCTCTCGCAGCCGCCATATCTGCCAGCGCTATACAGCCCCTTAATGTACATGCTGTATTCGCTGCCTGGACGGGTGGTGGCGCTGGAGAATCCATTTATCGGTCCGCGCCTTATCGCGCTGACTGCTTTCTTTTTGTGTATTTCCATCGTCATTTCGATTGTTCGCGTACTGATCCCGGCGCGGCACGCCTGGATTTGGGCGCTGCTGCTCACAACCTCGATCGTTGCGTTCCAGCAATGGGGGATGTGGATCGTTTCGGCTCGAGGGGACCTTCCCGGTATTGTTTTCAGCTTGTTAACGCTCCGTCTGCTGCTGGCCCGTTCTCGCCACGCGGCGCTCTTCGCCGGGGTGTCTGCAGGCCTCGCAGTTCAATTTAAAATCACTCTTGTCGCCGCGCTGGGCGCGGGATTTTTGTGGCTTCTGTTCCGCAGAAAATGGCGCGAATTGGGCGCT
>JAFASL010000443.1 GCA_019244535.1 Alphaproteobacteria bacterium | reverse complement strand
ATAGGCAATGCGCGAGATGCGGGCCGATCTGCCGATCGGCATCGAGCCCGTGCTCGTCGCCGATCAGCCCTTTGTCGTCGACCATGCCGTGCGCGACTTCACAACCTCGCTGTGGCAGGCCATCGCCATCATCATGGCGGTCAGCCTCGTCACTCTTGGGCTTCGCCCGGGCGCCGTCATCGCGCTTTCGATCCCGCTGACCTTGGCGCTGGTCTTGCCGGTCATGGAGTTCACCGCGATCGATCTGCAGCGCATCTCGCTCGGCGCCCTGATCATTGCGCTGGGCCTCCTCGTCGACGACGCGATGACCACCGTCGATGTCATGACCTCCCGCCTCGCCGCTGGCGACAGCAAAGAAGAGGCGGCGACATTCGCGTACCGAACCTTGGCGCTGCCCATGCTGACCGGCTCGTTTGTCACGGCCGCCGGCTTCATACCGATCGGTTTCGCCAGAAGCTCGGCCGGCGAATACACCTTTTCGATCTTTGCGGTCGTCTCCTACGCGTTGCTGCTTTCCTGGTTCGTGGCCGTCGTCTTTGCTCCGCTGCTCGGCGTGGTCATCCTTACCAAACCGAAGGCAAAGCCATCAGACAAACCCGGCGCGATTCTCGGCTACTTTCGCGGGTTTCTGGTCGGCGCCATGCGGGTGCGTTGGGTGACGATCGGCGCAACGCTCGGATGTTTTGTCGTAGCCATTTTGGCGAGCCCTTTGGTGCCGCGGCAGTTCTTTCCGCCGTCCGACCGCCCGGACCTGTTGGTTGACCTGACACTGCCGCAGAATGCCTCGATCTATGCCAGCGAGGCTGCGGCGGAAAAGCTCGACGGCCTTCTCAAGGGGGATCCGGACGTCGAGCGGTGGAGCACCTATGTCGGGCGCGGTGCGATCCGGTTCTATCTCCCGCTCGACGTTCAGCTGCCAAACGACTTCTTCACGCAGGCTGTCGTCATCGCCAAGGATGTGGCGGCGCGCGAGCGGCTGCGAAGGAAGCTGGAGACCGCACTGGCCGAGAATTTTCCCAGCGCAGTGAGCCGCGTCTCGCCATTGGGCCTTGGTCCGCCGGTCGGCTGGCCCGTGCAGTATCGAGTGAGCGGTCCCGACCTCGGCGAAGTGCGCGACATAGCGTTGCAGCTTGCCCAGATCGTGGCGACCGACCCCGGTTCGCGGCAGGTCAATTTCGACTGGATGGAACCGTCACGCATGGTCCGCATTCGCATCGACCAGGATCAGGCCCGGCTGTTGGGCCTGAGTTCGCAGGCGATCGCCGCCGTGATGAACAGCGTCGTGACAGGCACGCCCGTAACGCAGGTGCGCGACGGCATCTATCTGGTTGACGTGCTGACGCGGGCGACCGACGAGGAACGCCTCTCGCTCGCAACATTGCGCTCCTTGCAGATCCCGCTGCCAAACGGGCGCACCGTTCCGCTCAGCCAAATCGCGAGCTTCGATTTCGCTCAGGAATACCCGCTGATCTGGCGGCGCGACCGGGTCCCGACATTGACCGTGCAAGCCGATGTCGTACCGGGAGTGCTGCCCGAGTCGGTGGTCGATGGGCTCGCCCCAGCCGTCGCCAAGCTGAGCGCCAGTCTGCCGGCATCCTATCGGATCGCCGTCGGCGGCACGGTAGAGGAGAGCCAAAAATCCAAGGCTTCCGTGTTCGCGGTCGTGCCTTTGATGCTGTTCGCGATGATTACGTTCCTGATGATCCAGCTGCAGAGCTTCAATCGCCTTTTCCTCGTGCTGAGTGTGGTGCCGATGGGGCTTGTCGGCATCGTCGCAGCGCTGCTCCTGTTTCGCCAGCCGCTCGGATTTGTTGCCATTCTCGGCATTCTGTCGCTGCTCGGCATGATTGCACGAAATGCAGTGATCCTTATCGAGCAGATCGACTTTGAGCTGGCGCGGGGCATCGATCCTTGGAACGCCGTCATCGAGGCGAGCGTGTCGCGCTTTCGCCCGATCATGCTGACGGCGGTATCCACGGTGCTCGGTTTGATCCCGATTGCGGTAACGATATTCTGGGGCCCAATGGCCATTGCCGTCATGGGCGGGCTGCTGGTTGCGACGGTTCTGACGCTGATTTTTCTGCCGGCCTTGTATGTCGCGTGGTTTCGTCTCAAGGAACCCGCGGCAATCGGAAGGACCGTCCTGCCCGGCCCCACCGCCCCGGATGCGGCATGAAGCAAGGTCCTTGGCGATCCGTCGTGCTGCGAGTGGCGGGTTTTTTCCTGCTTTGGGTGGTGCTGACCGGCACGTACCGGACGGATCTCGCGGCCGGCCTCGTGGCGGCTTTAGCAGCAACATGGGTGAGCCTGCGCCTGCTGCCCCCGAGCATCGGCCGCGTGCGGCCCGTTGCCCTCGCCCGGCTGGCCCTGCGCTTTCTGCGTCAATCCGTGGTCGCCGGAGTCGACGTCGCGCGACGCGCGCTTGATCCGCGACTCCCGCTGCGCACCGGCTTTGTCGTCTATCCGGTGGGTCTCCCACCTGGTCCCACGCGGCATGCCTTTACCACTTTGATGAGCTTACTGCCGGGGACCGTGCCAGCTGGTTTGCACAGCCCCGGAGCGCTGGTGATCCACTGCCTCGATGTCGAGCAGCCGGTAACTGCGCAGCTGGCTGCCGAAGAGGCGCTGTTTGCAGCCTTATTTGGAGAACCGCACGGCAATGGCTGACTTCCTGCTCGTTGCCGCGAGTTTCGTGCTGGCGACGGTAGCGGTAGGGCTCGTCCGCATCCTGAGAGGACCCGACAAGGCCGACCGTATCATGGCAGCTCAGCTGCTCGGCACCGGCGGAATTGCGACGCTGCTGCTGCTGGCGCAGGCGACGAGCGTCCCGGCCGCCGTCGATGTCGCTCTGATACTGGCTCTGCTTGCAGTTTTCATTTCCGTCGCTTTTGTCAAAAAAGGGGTCATTCGATCTCAGATGGAGGGGGCATGAGCCTTGCGCTCGACGCATTGACCTTTCTCGCGGTCGCGGCCGGCGGTTTTTTCTTCCTCGCCGGGACGGTCGGTTTGTTGCGGTTTCCCGACACGCTCAGTCGCCTGCACGCCTTAACCAAAGCGGACAATCTTGGCCTCGGCCTGATCGTGCTCGGGCTCCTGTTTCAGATGGAGGACCCGTTTGCAGCGCTGAAGCTCGTAGCCGTGTGGCTGCTGACCTTATTGGCGGGAGGGGCTGTCACCCAACTGATCGCACACGCTGCTCTGGGCGGGCGGTCCGCCGGGGTGACGACGTAGCCTTGGCTCTCGATGCGGTCCTCGCCGTACTGGTCGTTGGTGTCGCCGTCTGGACTGTAGCCGCGCGAGACACCTTCGCCGCGGTTGTTGGTTTTGTAGCTTTCGGCCTGCTGGTCGCGTTGATCTGGGTGCGTCTCGCGGCGCCGGATGTGGCGCTGACCGAGGCCGCGCTCGGTAGCGGGTTGACAGGAGGGCTGCTGCTCGGCGCAAGCACCCGTCTGGGCCGTACCGAGGCTGAGGCAACCGGCGAGCTGCCCGGCGGGCTCCTTCAGTTCGCCGCCGCGACCGTCTCGGTCCTGGTGTCCGCAGGGCTCATCGCGCTTGTCCTTTTGCTGCCCGAACCAGCGCCGACATTGGCGCCAAAGGTGGCGGCAAACATCGCGGCAACCGGTCTTCAGAACCCGGTGACTGCCGTACTGATGGCATATCGCGCGATCGACACATTGCTCGAGGTGATGGTGTTGTTGCTGGCGCTCGTCGGCATGTGGTCGCTCGCGCCCGACCATCTGTGGGGCGGCGCGCCGGGCCGGCGCGAGCCAGCAGACCCGGACGGGGTGCTGACCTTTGTCGCTCAGGTTTTGCTGCCGGTCGGTATTCTGGTGGCAATCCACATCTTCTGGGTCGGCTCCGTTGCTCCCGGCGGCGAATTCCAGGGCGCCACGATCTTCGCTGCGATGTGGATTCTCGCGACAATGGCCGGGCTGGCGAACACGCCGCCGGTGATGCGGCGCTCGTTGCGACTTCTGCTGATCGCCGGGCCGGCAGTATTTTTTGCAATCGGGCTCGCGGGGTTCGCGATCGCCGGCGCCTTCCTGGCGTACCCGGCTGACTATGCCAAGCTGCTGATCCTGATCATCGAGATACCGCTCACCTTGTCGATCGCGACGACCCTCGCCCTTCTGGTGGCAGGGCCGCCGGAACAAGAGCCGCAGCGATGAGCATCGCTATCCTGTATGGCTTGTGCAGTGCAGTGTTGGTCGGGCTGGGTCTGTTCGCCCTGATCACGCATCCTCAGCCGTTGCGCAAGATCCTCGCCTTCAACCTGATCGGCAGCGGCGTGTTTTTATTATTCGGGGTGGTGGCCCACAACGGTGCAGCGGCCGGGTTCGGGGGGGATCCTGTGCCGCAGGCGTTGGTTATCACCGGTCTCGTTGTTGCATTCGCATCGACGGCATTGGCTGTTGCATTGTTGCTGCGCCTGTTCCAGGAGACCGGGCGCGCAACCCTGCAGTCGGATGATTGAGCCGTTGCTGATGCCGGGTTCGGCGACTGCGGGAGGTTTCCTTCTCGTCCTTGCGGTCGTTCTCCCCGTGTTGGGTGTGCTTTTGTCGCTGGCGCTGGGCGGGCGGCATGCGGAGCGCATCGCGCTCATTCTGATGCCGGCAGGGCTCGCCGTGGCGGGCGCGACCACCGCCGCTGTTTGGCGTACCCGAGCCGTGCTGCAGTACTTCGTCGGCGGCTGGTATCCGCCGCTTGGCGTGGCATTTCGGGCGGACGGGCTTTCTGCCGTGATGATGCTGGTAACGGGGTTGCTGATCTGCGGCATCGGGCTGTTCGCACGGGTGCAGTTCGCGAGTCCGGAGCAAGGCGAAGGGCGCGCTCCGTTCGCCTTCTGGACTTTGCTGTTAGCAATATGGGGCGGGCTCAATGCCGTCTTTCTCGGCGGCGATCTATTCAACCTCTACGTGGCGCTCGAATTATTGACCTTTGCTGCGGTGCCACTGGTTTCGTTGGACGGCCGCGCTGAAACCATCAAAGCCGCGCTGCGTTACCTGCTGTTCGCATTGCTGGGCTCAATCCTCTATTTGCTCGGCGCGGTATTATTCTATGGCGCCTATGGCGCGCTCGCCATCGTGATCTTGTCGGGCCGGGTCCGGGCAGAACCGGTGGCCTGGGCCGCCATCGCGCTGATGACGGCAGGGCTGCTGGCCAAGGCTGCACTTTACCCGTTCCATCTGTGGTTGCCGCCCGCTCACGCGGGCGCCCCGGCTCCAGCGAGCGCCATATTGTCGGGGCTGGTAGTAAAGGCGCCGTTTTTCCTCGTCGTCCGGCTGTGGTTCGACGTGATGCCCGGACAACCGCAGCAAGCGGCGGCACAAATACTCGGCACGCTCGGCGCCGCAGCGATCCTGTTCGGCAGCGTCGTGGCGCTTCGCCAAGCACGGCTCAAGCTGCTGATCGCATACTCGACGGTGGCGCAGATCGGTTACTTGTTTTTGATGTTCCCGCTCGCCGTCAAGCCGGTAACGGGCCATCCCTGGAGCACCTTCGCCTGGACGGGCGGGGTTGTTCAAGCGATTTCGCACGCTGTTGCGAAGGCAGCGATGTTCCTGGCTGCGGGGCTGATCGCCGAGGCGCTGGGCCACGACCGGATCGCACGGCTCGCCGGCATCGGCCGGGCGCTCCCGGTAACCGTGCTCGCTTTCGGGCTCGGCGGTCTGTCGCTGATGGGTTTGCCGCCCAGCGGCGGCTTTGTCGCGAAAGCGATGTTGCTCAGTGCAGCGGTCTCCGAGGGTCAATGGTGGTGGGCCGTGGTCGTGCTGACCGGCGGGTTGCTCGCAGCCGGTTACGTTTTTCTTGTGCTCGCCCGATCACTAGCTGATCCGGTCGAGCCATTGCGGCTATCGGCGACGATATCCCCAGGACGGCAGGCGGTCGTCTTGGCGCTGGCATTGTGTGCGGTGTTGCTCGGCTTTGTGCCGTTACGGCCTTTGGAATTACTGCAGATCGGCCGCCCGGTATGACAGTAAGCGGGCTCGAATAATGATGGCGAAACCATTGCTGGGTGCGGCGCTAGCTCTGCCCTTGGCGATGCTCTTGGCCTGCGCATCGCGACGGGCGCGAGACTGCATGCCCTCTTTACTGGCCCTCGCGCCGGTGCCGGCTTTCGCGGCAGCGTTGCTGACCGCCGACGGCACAACGCTAGTCTTGCCCGAGCCGCCGTTTCGCATGACTCTGATACTGGACGAGCCCGGGGGGCTGCTGCTCGGTGTCGCGGCACTCCTGTGGATTCTCGGCGGAATTTACGCCGCGGCTTATTTACGCGGCGACCCGCATGCCGGACGCTTCGCCGAGTGGTGGCTACTGACGCTGACCGGCAGCATGGGCGTTTTTATCGCCGCCGACCTGGTGAGCTTTTATTTGACCTATTCGGTAGTCAGTCTGGCAGCCTGGGG
>JAFASL010000420.1 GCA_019244535.1 Alphaproteobacteria bacterium | reverse complement strand
AAGCACGTGGAGAGCGCAGATCATCGATGACCTGAAGCCCAGGAAGGCGAGCATTTGAACAGGTTGTGCCGTGGTCGGCGCTGTGCGGGCCGATCTCGCAATCCGTTTAAGGCGGCAGCTACCGACTCTGCCTGACTCACCGCTGGAGGGGAGTGGACTCGAACTTTCAGTTCCGCGTCAGATAGGCGACGGTTTCGGCTTGTGTCTGAGAGGAGGGGAGCGCCCGTGAGGCGCGACGGTGTCATTCGGGCAATCGCGTCCAGCGCCCGAGATGATCCTCGACCGCTTTTGCGCCGGTGTCTAGTACGGGGACTGTTACACCGCGGTCGTCGCCTCGCCCTCGATCATCGTGAGCGCTGCATCGCGTCGCGCCTCAGTGCGATTGAGCCAACCGGTACCAAAAGTTGGGAAATCGGGGAGCGACCTGTAATACGCCGCCTGCCGGTCGGCCAGGTTATTCACGAGGCTTCGGGGATCGAACCGGCCCGCAGCCGCCAATGTCTCGGGGCCGATCGAGCCGTCCACGTCGTCACCAGTGAAGCCGAGCGCTTGCTGCAGCAGCCTAGCCGATCGCCAGATGCCAGCGTTGACGCCCATATCGAATACACTGAGATCGACGCCAGCCGGAAGCGCGTCGGCCCGCAGCCGATTCCAATAGAGTGATCGGTAGATCGCTCTCGCCGTCTTTGACGTCATGTCCTTAACCTGCACATCACCGAGATTGGGATCGTCGGACCATTGCCGGTAGGTGGCCAAGGTGATACCCATGTTGGTGGCGCCGCCGGGATCGCTGCGGTCGTCGACGTAGCCGCCCTCCTCACGCAACGTGAAGGCAAGGCAAATATCGAACGTGTCGGCCATTTATCCTCGCTGCGTAATTCTACGAATACGGATGCTACCCCGACCGGAAGATTGGCAACCCGGTGCGACGAGCAGGCGAAAACATCGACTGATAACTGGAGTATGTTCATTATCGCAGGCCGAAATATCAGTGATCAAGGGAGGGCTTGACACCTACCGCTGCGATAGAGAAGACATTCGCTAATTGAATTCCTGTTCGTTATCTAGTGTGTACCGGACCCCATAATGGCGTTTCCGCACAAAGCCGCTTCCCCTCCTGCACGGTTCGCTTCCCAGTTGCCTCCCATTGGATCTGGACGTAGGCCTGCGTGCCCGACACGAGCTGCAGGTTCGTGTTCCCGAGTAGGGGTTCCGAAGGGCTGTGCCGTAATCTCGTATTCCCCGGGGGGGAACCATGAAAACTGGTGCCTTGTTCGATCTGACCAATGGGCGCGCCATTCCCATAATTTTGGACAGAGCAACAGTACATGCGCGCCATTACCGTTGAGTTTTTTTGGCCACCAGGTAACCTAGCGAGAAACTTGCGGATTGCGACACAGGGGCTGATATGTCGTTATGGCCCACGCTTGGCATTATATTCGTTGCGGGGTTTTTAGGCGGTCTGGTCAACGCTCTGATTACCGATAATGGTTTCGTGCTGCCGAAATACGCCGAGGGAATCTGGCGACCAGGCTTTCTCAGTACCGCATTCATCGGCGCCGTCGCAGCGGTCGTCTCCTGGGGACTTTATGGCCCGTTCCCTGAGTATTACCTACTTGGTTCGTCACCCGTCGGCGCGCCCTCGGCTCTACCTATCGGTCTGACGGTAGGGTCGAGTGTCACCGCCGTGCTGGTGGGCATAGGGGGCGCGCGGTGGCTAACGGATCAAGTGGACAAGCGTCTGTTGAAAGCAGCAGCAAGTGTAGCTGCTCGGAAGGTTGCCAACCACCCTAGGGCGGCGCAGATCGCAACTGCCATGCCGGCAAAAGCCTTGGAGTTTGCGAACGCTATGGCTGACCCGTGATTTGCAAGACTGCCGAGAGGGCGCAACGTGGCGTGACTGATGAGGACCTGTCGGAACGACTGATTATAATTTGTCCCGCGCCTGGGTAGTTCTTTCAACAGTCAAGCTTCCGCCTCACGCTTGGCCAGTGCGGCAAACGCCACACCGTCGCTGCCGACGAGTGTAGCATTAAACCGGCGCGCTTTGATCAGCAGCTTGATCAGCCGCGCATCCGGCTTCGTCGCTGTCGCGAACGGGTCGGCCCCCTCGATCAGCATCTTGGTCTCCCGCCCGGAGCGACGCAGCCGTATCGGCACCGAGAGGATCTGGGCTTCATCATCTGCCGCGCTCGACAATCGTGTCGCGGCGATATCCAGCAACATGCCGAGCCGTGTGGGGCGGACATGGATGTCGATCCGATTAGCCCTGACGTCGATGCGTTCGATCAGGGAGTTAAGGAAGGTGCGCTGCCGTGCTGTAGGCAACTCGGGCCAGCTCTTCCCGGTTTCCTCGGCTCGAGTAATCAGCCGGCGCTGCGCTGTTGCATCGCGAAGCCGTGTCGCTTGGTAAATGCTACCGGGATCGACAAGCCATTGCCGCAGGCGGCTGGTCACTGCTTGCTCTATTTCCTCAGCTGGGACGCGCAGGCCGGCGGACCCATCGGTCTGATCGTTGGTGATCAGCGGTCGGGAGACATAATAGCGGTACCGCGTCCCTTTCTTGGTCGCATGGGTCGGCGTCATCCGATTGCCGTCGCTGTCGAACAGCATCCCGGCGAGCGGGCTCGGCTGGCGCGTGCGTGTGCCGGAGTTGTGCTCGGCGGCATTGGCGGTGAGCTGCGCCCGGACTGCATCCCATAAAGGCTTATCAATGATCGCCATGTGTTCACCGGGATGGGATTGTCCCTTGTGGACAAGCTCGCCGCGATAGAGACGGTTCTGCAATATCAGGTAGAGCGCGCCGCGCGAGAAT
>JAFASL010000392.1 GCA_019244535.1 Alphaproteobacteria bacterium | reverse complement strand
CGAACCGGTTGAGATCGCAATTGTCGGAACCGCCTCGATCAGCTCCAGTGCCGGGATTTCTGGAAACGAGAGGTTGAGACTGCCGGGAAGCCGTCGCTCGAGGTCCCCGTTGACGCGAACGCCGGGAACATTCCGGGCGAGATTCTTCAACAGGCGGTCTCGGAGGCGCCGAACCCGGTCTGCTTCTCCAGTCATTTCGGCGCCGGCTATCGCCGCCGCCCGGCCGAGCCCGACGCAGAGCGGCGTCGGCAAAGTTCCGGAGCGCAGACCACGCTCCTGCCCGCCGCCGTCGATCAGCGGGAGCAACCGGACCCGCGGCCGCCGGCGGATGTAGAGCGCGCCGACGCCCTTGGGTCCATAGATCTTGTGCCCGGAAATCGACAACAGGTCGATCTTCATCCCCTCGACATCGAGCGGAATCTTGCCAAAGGCCTGCGCCGCATCGGTGTGGAACAGCACGCCCCGCGAGCGGCACAGCGCACCGATCTCGGCAAGCGGCTGAATAACCCCTATCTCGTTGTGCGCGGCCATCACCGCCACGAGGAGCGTACGCTCGGACAATGCCCCTTCGAGCGCAGCGAGCGAGACGAGGCCATTCGGCTCCACGGGAAGATAGGTCACCCCAAAGCCTTCGCGCTCTAACTGCGCGCAGCTTTCGAGCACACATTTGTGCTCGGTCTGCAATGCCACGATGTGGTTGCGTTCTTGGCCGCTCTGCGGGTGGGCGCGGGCGAAATGCGCCGCACCCTTGATCGCGAGATTGTTCGCTTCGGTCGCACCCGACGTGAATACGATTTCGCGCGGATCGGCATGGATCAGCGCGGCAACCTCGGTCCGCGCACGCTCGATCGCCTCGGCGGCGACACGGCCGTAGGCGTGGCTGGTGCTATGCGGGTTGCCGAAATGCTCGGTGAAATAAGGCAGCATCGCCTCCAGGACGCGCGGGTCGATCGGGGTGGTCGATTGGCTGTCGAGATAGACCGGCGGCGTGTTGACGACGGGATCGGAGGTGGGGGACAGCCGCCGGCGCGAATCAGCAAGTAAGGATGTCATGCCGCGAGTGCTCCTTTAGCCACTCCGCGGCCGCGCCGGTAAAGCGCGGTCCAAACCCGCAAAAAATGGTCGATCTCGGCCTCGCTCGTGCTCCACCCGAGGCTGACCCGGATGGTAGACGAAGCGATTCCGGGATCGACCCGCATCGCCGCGAGCACATGGCTCGGCCCGACTTTGCCCGAAGAGCAAGCGGCGCCGGCGCTGACCATGACGCCGTCGAGATCGAGCGCCATGACCTGGGTTTCCGCAGCGACGCCTGGCATTGCGATCGCCGAGGTGTTCGGGAGGCGAGGCGCCGCGGCGCCGATCACGACGGCTTCAGGCGCAATCGCCGCGATCTCCGCCTCCAACCCGTCCCGCAGCGCGCGCACGCGGTCATAGATCGAGACCTCGGCGGCAGCGGCAGCGGCGGCGAACCCCGCGATTCCCGGCAGGTTTTCGGTTCCTGCGCGGCGGCGCCTTTCCTGGCCGCCGCCGCGCAGGAGTGGCGCCAGCTCCGTGTCGTCCGTCAAAATGAGGGCGCCAGTCCCGGGCGGACCGCCAATCTTGTGTGCGGACAAGCTGACGAGATTAGCACCGATAGCTTCGGCATTGAGAGCAACCTTGCCGGCGGCTTGGACGGCGTCGCAATGGAACAAGGCGCCATGTCGACGGGCAATCGCAGCGATGTCTGCCACCGGCTGGAGGACGCCAGTCTCGTTATTCGCATACATCACGGAAACCAGGGCAGGGCGCAAATCGACAGCGAGAAGCTGGTCGAGCGCGTCGAGAATAACGATTCCGTCGGGGCCGACCGGGATGATTTCGGCAGCTGGCAAGGCGGAGCGAACCGAATCATGCTCGACCGCCGAGACGAGCACGCGCTCCCGGCCGGTGCCCAGCAGGGCGAGATGGTTGGCCTCGGTGCCGCCGCTGACAAACACCACACCGTTCGGATCCGCATTACCCAGCAGGGCTGCGATAGCCTCGTGGGCGCGTTCGATCGTCTGGCGCGCGGCTCGCCCCCGCCGGTGTACCGAAGACGGGTTGCCCCACCGGCCCATCGCGTCCGCGACGGCCGATGCCGCCTCGAGCCGCAACGGCGCCGTTGCGTTCCAGTCGAGGTAGCTCTCTTCCTCCACCCTCCCTCGGCGCATCAGCCCGCGCCTGTGGTCGCCTGGCTGCGAAAGGTCTCGCAGTGAATGCGACCGCTGGTTCCGAGGACGCGATGTTCGCAGACGTCGGCAAGCGACACCGAGTTCAAGTAAAGGTGGATTTGATTGCCCAGTTCTTCCCATAAATCGTGCGTGAGACAGCGGGTGCGATTTCCGCGGCAACCAACCGGCGCCCCAGGGGTGCAGCGAGTGGCGCGGATCGGCTCATCGACTGCCAGGATGATGTCGGCAATCCGCATCTCCTCCCGGTCATGAGCGAGCAGATATCCACCGCCTGGACCGCGCACACTCTTGACCAGGCCGCGTTTACGCAAGATGGCGAACAGCTGTTCGAGATAGGACAGAGAGATTTCCTGCCTGTCGGCGATTTCGGCGAGTGAGACCGGGTCTCCATCGCTGTACTGGGCGAGATCGACCATTGCCATCACAGCATAGCGTCCCTTGGTGCTCAGCCTCATGACATGGTCCCCGAGAAGTCAATCGTCGTCCGTGCCGTTGCCGGCCGAGGCCCCGACGAGCCGCAGCGAAGGATGCTCACCGGCAAGCGGGTCGCGAGTGGGAGGGCGCCCCGCGTTTTCCTGCTCGAGTTCGGCCACGCGCGCTCGCAAGCCAGTCACTTCGTCCAGCAATCCGTTGAGCGCGCGGGCGATCGGATCTGGAATGTCGCCGCACACGGCATAAGGCTGGAACACCGGCGCCGTTTCGCTCGGCGGACCGCGGCGGGCAACCTGCCGCGCCGGATTGCCGACCACTGTGCTGCCGTCCGGCACCTCGGCAAGGACAACGGCCGCTGCACCGACGCGTGCGCCGTCCCCGACGCGGAAGGGGCCGAGGATCTGGGCATGCGAGCCAACGATCACGGCTTTGCCCAGGGTCGGGTGACGTTTCTCCTGGCGGAGAGAGGTGCCGCCAAGTGTCACGCCCTGATAGAGCGTGCAGTCATCCCCGACCTCGGCCGTCTCGCCGATCACCACGCCCATCCCGTGATCGATGAATACGCGCTTGCCGATGCTAGCGCCCGGGTGAATCTCAATACCGGTCAGCACTCGGCCGACATGCGAGGCGAACCTCCCGGCGAGCAGCCAACCGCGTTGCCAAAGCCAATGAGCAAGGCGATGCCAAACAAGGGCATGAAACCCGGGGTAACACAACACCACTTCAAGGCGTGAGCGCGCTGCAGGGTCGCGGGCGAGGGTAGCGTCGATTTCTTCCCGCAGGTTTTTCAAAAGCATCGCAATCCCTATCTATGTTAGGCTTAGCGCCTGCTCACGCGGGACGGCACCGCCTCGCAGAGGCGGCTCAAGCGAAAATATAATTGTCCGACGAAGGTGATCAAGAATTACGGACATGCCAAGGAACCCACTGCGCGACTATCTCCTACTGGCGTAGTGGGACTTAAGTTGGATCGACAATGCCGGACGTGATTATCAACGGCCCGGACGGCCGAATCGAGGCGCGTTATCATCATGCAAGGGCCGCCGCGGCGCCGATGGCGCTGGTTCTGCATCCTCACCCGCAACATGGGGGCACGATGCACAACAAGGTGGTGTACGCCATCTACCAGTGTTTTGTGCGCCGCGGCTTCTCGACGTTGCGGTTCAATTTCCGCGGTGTCGGACGCAGTCAGGGTAGCTTCGACAGAGGCGAGGGTGAGCTTTCCGACGCCGCTGCAGCGCTCGACTGGATGCAGACCTACAACCAGAATGCCGGATCATGCTGGGTCGCCGGGTTCTCGTTCGGTGCCTGGATCGGCATGCAGTTGCTCATGCGCCGGCCGGAAATTGAAAGCTTCATCTCGGTCGCCCCACCAGCCAATCTGTACGATTTCACGTTTCTGGCGCCATGCCCGTCCTCGGGTCTGATACTGCAGGGCGATCAGGATTCGCTGGTACCTGTCGAGGCGGTGCAGAAGCTTGTGACGAAGCTGTCACATCAGCGCGACATCAAAATCGATTTCCGGAAGGTTCCGGGCGCGGACCATTATTTCGCAGACCATGTCGACGCACTTGTCACTCATATAGAGGGCTACATCGGCGATCACCTCGGCGCGCCGAACAAGACGCGGACCGCGTCCCAGGGCCGCGGCACCCGGTAGACTGCAGGCAGGTTCAATCGGCGAAGGGATCGCGCACCAAAACCGTGTCTTCGCGCTCGGGGCTGGTCGAGAGCAGCGCGACCGGGGCGCCGATCAGCTCCTCCAGCCGGCGGATGTATTTGATCGCGGTCGCCGGCAGGTCGGCCCAGGAGCGGGCCCCACGGGTGCTCTGATCCCAGCCTTCGGCGCTCTCGTAGACGGGTTCGAGCTCGGCCTGGGCGGTCATCCCCGCCGGAACAAAATCATGAGTTTCGCCGCCGCGCCGGTAGGCGGTGCAGATCTTGATCTCGTCGAAGCCGTCGAGCACGTCCAGCTTGGTCAACGCGATACCGCCGATCCCGCCGGTCTTGATGGCCTGGCGCACCGCGACCGCATCAAACCAGCCGCAGCGCCGCTTGCGACCGGTCATGGTTCCGAATTCGCGACCGCGCTCGCCGAGCTTTTCACCGATCGCATCGGTGAGCTCGGTCGGAAACGGCCCGGCACCGACGCGCGTGGTATAGGCCTTGGTGATGCCGAGCACGTAACCGACCGCGCCGGGGGCCAGCCCCGATCCGGCCGCCGCCTGCCCGGCCACCGTGTTCGACGAAGTGACGAAGGGATAGGTGCCATGGTCGACATCGAGCATTGCCCCCTGCGCGCCTTCGAACAGTATGCGCCGACCGCGGCTGCGCGCCTCATCGAGCAAGCGCCAAACCGGACCCGCATAGGGCAGAATCTGAGGGGCGACGGTGGTCAGTGCCGCATACAGCTCGGCGCGGTCGACCTCGGGCTCACCGAGACCGCGCAATAGCGCGTTGTGATGCAGCAGCACGTCATCGACCCGCCATTCGAGAGCCTTTGGATCGGCGAGATCGCACACCCGGATCGCGCGGCGGCCGACCTTGTCTTCATAGGCCGGGCCGATGCCGCGGCCAGTGGTGCCGATCCTATTATCGCCGCGCCGCGCGTCGCGGGCCCGGTCGAGCGCACCATGCGAGGGCAGGATCAATGCGGCATTGTCGGCGAGCCGTAGATTTTGCGGCGAGATGTCGAGCCCCTTATTGCGCATCGTCTCGATCTCGGTGACGAGCGCCCACGGATCGACGACGACGCCATTGCCGATGATCGACAATTTGCCGGGGCGCACGACCCCGGATGGCAACAGGCTCAGCCGGTATTCGACATTGCCAATGACGAGAGTGTGACCGGCATTGCTGCCGCCCTGAAAGCGGACCACCACATCGGCCCGCTCGGACAGCCAGTCGACGATCTTGCCCTTGCCTTCGTCACCCCACTGAGCGCCGACAACGGCGACATTGCCCATTTGCGCCCTCCTAGCCGACCTTTACCGGTGGACCTTGGTCGAGAAAATAGTCGCAGCCCAGCCGACGGGCCTCGGCGCGCCAATCCTGCGCCGGCTCGAGCGCGGCGACGGTGGTCCAACCAGCCTCGCGCAGCGCTCGGCTGAGAGCGGGAGCGGCCCCAAACGGCAACAACAGGCGCCGCGGCAAGGCAGCAGATGGCAGTGTCTGCAGGATCGTATCGGTGTAAAGGGTGAACCCGGTCGCCGGTTCGGGTTCGGCCGGGTCGCCGGCCTGATAGCGTCCGCCACGGCCCAATTCACCGATGATCCTGGCGGTAGCCGCGAAAAACGTAAAGCTGATCCCGGTATGGTATTCGAAGCCGCGGTTCTCGACTGGGTCGACCGTCACCCTCAGTTCTGGTACAGCGGTCGCCAGGCCGTCTAAGACCGCGCCCAGGCGGACCCTTTCGGCACGGGCCCGCGGGGGCAATTCGAGACTGTCAAGGGCCGCCAACGCGAGAGCTGCCGGTCCCGCGGCAGCCAACAGCCTCCCGAATAGCTCGCCAGCCTTCCCCGCCACCCCCGCGACCGTTGCGGCGTCCTTGTGGTCGAGCGCGGCACGTAACGCGGCGGAACGTTCTCCGCCGATGCCATAAGCTTCGGCAATCGCCGGGACCAGCGTCGGCAGAGTCACGTCGACCGATAGTTCCGGCACCCCAATTGCGGCGAGCCCCTCAGCGGCAACCGCCATTGCCTCCACATCGGCGGCCGGCTCCGGTGCACCGATCAGCTCCGCGCCGACCTGGCCGACCTGGCGCTCGGGCCGGATTTCAGAGCCGACCACCCGCAGCACCTGCCCGGCGTAGCTGAGGCGTAGCGGGCGCGGTGCGGTGCGGAGGCGTGTCGCGGCGATCCGCGCGATCTGCGGCGTCATATCCGCGCGCACGCCGATCATCCGGTGCGAAGCCGGGTCCATCATGCGGAATGTGGCGGTCGCCATCGCGGCTCCGGCGCCGGCAAACAATGTTTCTTCGAACTCCACGAGCGGAGGTTTCACCCGCTCATAGCCGTGCATGGCCAAGGTGGTCATGAGTTGCGCCACCACCTGGGCTTCGATTTCCGCCTCGGGCGGCAAAAGGTCGTGCATACCGGTTGGCAGCAGAGCTGGGTGTGGTGCGTCGTTCATTGTATCTGTACTTGAAGCGCCGATCAGAAGCGCAACGCCTTGACCTGAATTACATTGGGGAGCAAGCGGACCGTATCGAGAATGGCGGCGGTCAGCGGTTGATCGACCTCAATCAAGGCAATGGCATCGTGACCGGGAGCGGTACGACCCAGGTGGAACGTCGCGATGTTTACGTTGGCTGCACCCAATGCATTGCCGAGAGCGCCGATAAATCCGGGCTTGTCGTAATTGCGCACGAACAGCATGTTGCCGCCAAGCTCACCTTCGAGTGGGATGCCCTCGACCGACACGATGCGGGGCTTGTCACCGGCGAACAGAGTGCCGGCAACCTCCCGGGTGCGGCGTTCGGTCGTGACGGTGACCCGGATAAGGGTCTGGTAATCGACCGGCTCGGCACGGCGCGTCTCACTGACGCGAATTTCGCGCTCACGGCAGATCACCGGGGCGTTTACCATATTGACGGCGGCGAGTTGCGGTGACAGCAATCCGGTTAGCGCGATCGCCGTCAATGGTTTGACATTGAGGTCGGCCGCCGCTCCCTCATATTCGACGGCGGCCGCGGTGATACCGGTCTCCGTCAGCTGCCCGGCAAAGCTGCCGAGTTGCTCGGCTAATTGCATATAGGGGTTGAGGCGCTTGGCCTCTTCGGCGGTCAAAGAGGGCACATTGACCGCATTCAACACCGCGCCGGTCAGCAGAAAATCGGCCATCTGCCCAGCTATCTGCAGTGCCACATTTTCCTGCGCCTCGCTCGTCGCGGCGCCGAGATGCGGCGTGGCAACGACATTGTCGCGTCCGAACAGCGGGTTTTCGTAGGCGGGCTCGTCGACAAACACATCGATAGCCGCGCCCGCGACATGACCGCTGTCGAGCGCCGCTGCAAGCTCGCTCTCGACGATCAGCCCGCCGCGGGCACAGTTTACCAGACGCACACCCGGCTTCATCTTGCCGATTGACCGCGCATCGATCAGGTTCTTGGTGGTTTCGGTCAGCGGCGTGTGAAGCGTAATAAAATCGGCGCAGGCAAACAGCGCGTCGAGCGACAGCTTCTCAATGCCGAGATCGACGGCACGCTCCGGAGACAGAAAGGGATCGTAAGCGACCACCTTCATCCGTAGACCTAGCGCCCGTTCGGCGACGATCGAGCCGACATTGCCGCAGCCGATGATACCGAGCGTCTTGCCGGTGAGCTCAACTCCCATAAAGCGCGATTTTTCCCATTTGCCCGCCTGCGTCGAGCGGTCGGCTGCCGGGATCTGGCGGCACAGTGCGAACAGCAACGCGATCGTGTGCTCGGCAGCGGTGATCGAGTTCCCGTATGGGGTGTTCATTACAACAATGCCGCGCTGCGTCGCTGCGGGAACGTCGATATTGTCGACGCCGATCCCGGCACGGCCGATTACTTTGAGCCTTGCGGCGCGTGCGATCAGCCCGGCCGTCACCTTGGTCGCAGAGCGGACCGCGAGGCCGTCGTAATCGGCGATACGGGCCTTGAGTTCCTCGGCGGCGAGCCCTGGCGAAAAGTCTACCTCGATCCCGCGGGCAACAAGAATTTCAGCGGCACGCGGGCTCAACGCGTCCGCAATCAATACCTTTGGCATCAATGTTCCCGATCCTTAAAAGCTCACCACAACATGACGATGCTGCGGGAAAAGTTTGTAGTAACCCCTTACACGACCGTGAAATCCCTCTGACCAATTTCAAGCGGCCCTTGCGGTCCGGCGCTGTTCATCCCAGGCCCAGTCGAGCCAGGGGAGGAGTGCTTCGACATCGGCCGCCTCTACCGTGGGCCCGGTCCAGATGCGCAAGCCGGGAGGAGAGGCGCGGTGGCTGGCGATGTCGTAGGCCGCACCTTCCAGCTCGAGCCGCCGGGTCATCGCCCGCACTGTCTGAAAGCGCTGCTCCGGCCCGAGCAGAGTGAACCACGGTTCGGTGATCTTGAATTGTGGCGAGGTGCAGGAGATCGTGGCGGGGTCTTCGGGAAGCGGCGCAGCCCACGAGCAGCTCTCGACCCAACGGAGGAGGATCGCTAGATTGCGCTCCGACCTCTCGACCAGCCCGTCGAGGCCGCCGACGGACTCTGCCCATTTCAGCGAATCGAGCGCATCCTCGACGCACAGCATCGACGGTGTGTTGATCGTCTCGCCGCGGAACACTCCCTCGATCAGCTTGCCCTTCGTTGTCAGCCGGAAGAGCTTGGGCAGCGGCCAGGGCGGCCTGTAGCTTTCGAGCCGTTCGACGGCGCGCGGCGACAAGGCCAGCATGCCGTGCGCTCCCTCGCCGCCGAGCGATTTCTGCCATGACCAGGTGGCGACATCGAGCTTGTCCCATGGCAGCCGCATCGCAAAGACCGCCGAGGTCGCATCGCAGATTGTCAGCCCGCGCCGGTCGGCCGCAATCCAGTCGCCATTCGGAACCCGCACCCCCGACGTCGTGCCGTTCCACGGAAAAACCACATCGCGGGAGAAATCGGCCCGCGCAAGGTTGGGGAGCTGGCCGTAGGGCACATGCATCACCCGGATATCTGCGAGCTTCAACTGCTCGACATCGGTGACCCAGCCTTCCCCGAAATTCTCCCAGGCGAGCATGTCAACGCCGCGCGCCCCGAGCAGCGACCACATCGCGATCTCGATTGCTCCGGTATCTGACCCGGCAACAATCCCAACGCGCCAATCGGCGGGGATGCCGAGGATGGCGCGGGAGCGGTCGATCACTTCGATCAGGCGGGCGAGCCCGATCCCGGAGCGGTGCGAGCGGCCGATCAGCGCCCCCTCTAGCGCCGCCGGCGACCAGCCCGGCCGCTTCGCGCAAGGCCCCGATGAAAAACAGGGATTAACCGGGCGCCGCGTCGGCTTCATCAAACAGTTCCTTTACAGAGCAGGGGCGACCTTAGGGACCGCATCGCGCGACTACTTATCGGCGCGTCAAGGGGCGCGTCAATGCGCCCTCAGGTGCAACTCCCAGTACTGGCCGACCAGATCGCGACCAAAGCTGTGATGTGGCTCCTCGCGCTCCAAATGGAAGCCGGCCGCCTCGTAGATACGGCGCGCCGATACCAGAATGTCGTTGGTCCACAACGTGACCTTGCGATAGCCGGCGCGCCGGGCAAAGCAGATGCATTCACCGACGAGCCGCGTGCCGATGCCGAGCCCGCGGGCCTTTGGCTCGACGTAAAGCAGCCGCAACTTGGCAACTCCCTTGCCCTCGTTGATGAGCACCACCGAGCCGGCGATCTCACCCTCTCGCTCGGCAATCCAGCAGCGTTCGCAGCGGTGATCGAAATTCTCGATAAAGCTTGCAGCGATCCGGGCGACGAACGCCTCGAAGCCGATGTCGAGACCGTATTCCTCGGCATAAAGCACACTGTGGCGGTGAATTATCCAGCCGATGTCGCCCGGCTGATGCGGACGCAGGATATAAGCGGGCCCGCCCCGGTCGCTTCGCTCGCCGAGCAACCGCTCGACCCGGTCCAGCGCCGCAACCAATTGTGCCTGGTCCGACGCGCCTAGCTTTGCCAGCAATCCAGAGATCTCGTCGCGCGACCGCTCATTTATAGTCGCAAACATTTCGCGGCCCCGGGCGGTTAAAGTAAGCAGGATCTGTCTGCCGTCGCCCTCGGCAACCGTCCGGACGATGAGCCCCCTTGAGTGGAAGGTCTTCAGCATGCGGCTCAGATAACCCGAATCCAGCCCGATCTCCTGGGCCAGCTCCGACGCCGTCATATGCTCGCGCTGCGCAAGCTCGTAAAGTACCCGACCCTCGGCGAGGGACAGCGGGCTGTCGAGCAGGCCTTTTTTTAAGACGCCGATTTTCCGAGTGTAAAATCGATTGAACCGCCTGACCGCGTGGATCCGCTCGTCAGGCACCGAGTCTTGCATCCGTCCACTCCGTTCTTTCGTTGACAAAGTCAGCTAATTAGCTGACCTTGTCAACGAATTGCTGGAGGTTTGCGCCGGAGATCAGGCGCTTAGTGGAGTTCGGCCAGACCCATCGCCTCGCCGAAGCGGCGGCTCGCTTCGAAGAAATCGCCGTATTTGCGGTGTGCGGCAGTGATGTGCGCACTGGCCAGCAATAGCCGCTCGCGGTCATCGCTCTGGCTCTTGTTATAATCTTCGAGCATGCATTGCGGGATTTCCTGGTTGTGCGGATCGTTGCCGACCCGCGTCGCCATCAGAGCGAGCCGCCCGACGAGCCGCGAACGGTCTTCGCCGCTATCGAGATAGGCCTTTGTCCAGGCCACCGCCTCGGGCGGGTTGAGCCCCGCCAGCGCCGCTTCGAGCCGCTCGATGAGCTGAGCGCCGCTCCTCCGGTCGGCACCGCTCGGCGCGCGGATCGGCTCGGGTTTGAGCCAGCCGGAGCTGCGCTGGTTCCATGCCGCCTGGTTGACCATCGACCCGGCGACATAGAGCAGCTTCAGCCGCTGCGGGTGCTCGAAATTGTCATAAAACCAGCCGATCGTGTTGCAGTACTCGTAGGTGTGCTGCGGCATCGAGAAATTGTTGGGACCTACAGTCTCCAGCACGACCTGGGCGGCGGCCAGCTGGATCGCGTCGATGATCCGGCGCGGCGATTTTCCGGCCAGCAGCAATGCGCTGATCTTCTCGATGTATGCCGGCTCGTGCTGATCGATCAAAGCATCGATCAGCTCTTCGGTCTCGCTCTCATCCAATGATCCGGTATTGGCCAGCAGGGCGCCTTCCTTCTCGGTCGTGCCGCCTTGCGGCACGGCATGCACCTCCTTGCCTTCGATAAAGATCGTGATGACATTGCACGCCATCTCGTAGACCGAGTGCCAGCGCGGCCCGACTGCAATGTCGAGCGCCCCCGCATAAATCACGTCGTGGGCGTTGTCCCAGCCGATAGCATTGCCGATCTCGACAACCGAACGCGCGCGGTACGCCTTGTGCCCGGTCGTGTAGGAGCGGTTGAAGAGCATGCGGTCCTGCACATCGATCATGCCCGCGAAGACCAGCTGCGCCAGCACCTCCTTGCGGTGCTCGGTTTCTTCCATCAGTCCAAGGAAGACCCGGTAGGCATCGATTACCTGGCCGCGTTCGACCAACGTCAGCCAATTATTCAGCCGCTCGTTCAATGGTCCCGATTCTCTGAGCGGCTGCTGGTCCGGCCAATAAACGACCGGCTTTGGCGGCTCGGTGTTCGGCATCTTGTAGCCGCGCGTCGCGTAATGGCCCGGCGCCTTTAGGATTTTCTGGTTCCAGATGTCGAGACCCGACGGGATGTACCAGATCGTCTGCGCGAGCGGCAGGCCGGCGAGCTTTTCCGGCAGCATCTTCTGCAAATTGATCGCGGCCCGAGAAGAGAGCAGACAGTGGTCGTTATTGACGAAATTGGGGAAACCGTCGTCGATGCGCTGATGGTAGGGCACATGAGTATAGGGCGCGTGGATGCGCACCGCCTCGGCCATGATCTCCGGCAAGGGCCGGCCGCGGCGCAGCAACTCGTAATAAACCCGGCTACCGCCCTCCTGATCGCGGGCGAGCATGCGCTCCTCGAGCTCACGGTAAAGGCCAGCCGCGTTTTGACGGCCGTTTGTTGCTGTTGCGGCTTGCGCTGGCATGACTTTTCGCTCCTCGATCGCGTCCGTGGCAGGCTTGGACTAACTTTAGCCGCGCCTTAGCGCTGGCGACAACCGCCTTGCCCGCATAGCGCGAGTGCATTCGAGGAATTGAGGCCGATGGTTCCGGATGTCTTCCACCGCGATTTCTCGCCGACGCCGTATTGGTGGGAAGCTTACACTCCGACCGTCGGCGAGCTCGCCGATCTGCCTCGGTCGGCGCGGGTCGCGATCGTCGGCGGCGGGTATGCCGGGCTTTCAGCGGCGCTCGAACTGGCCAAGCACGGCATCGACGCAGTGGTGCTCGAAGCCAACGAACTCGGCTTTGGCGCCAGTACGCGCAATGGCGGCGCAGTCAGCGGCGGCGTCAATATCGGCAAGAGCTTCACGGGCCGCACCGCCGATGTCGCGCCGGAGCGGGCCGAGCGGCTGCTGTCGGACGCCTCCGACGCCTTCACTCTGATCGATCGCCTCATCGACGAGGAACAGATCGATTGCCTCTGGGAAAAACCCGGCCGCTTTGTCGGCGCGTGGACGAAAAAGCACTTCGAGACGCAGACCCGTCGGCTCGCCGCGTTGAATTCGGCGGCGCAGTCCGGCGCCTACATGGTGCCGCGCGGGCGCCAGCGTGAAGAAATCGCCAGCAACTATTATTTCGGCGGTATGGTTGTCGAGCGCTCCGGCAAATTGCACCCGGCGCTCTATTACAAGGGACTGCTCGAGGCTTGCCGGCGCTGCGGTATTCCGGTCTGCGCCAAGGCCCCGGTCACGAGCATCCGGCAAACCGGCGCCGGATGGCGTGTCGAGACCGGCCGCGGGGCGGTCACGGCCGGTGACGTCGTGATCGCGACGAACGGTTACACCGGGAGTCTCACGCCCAACCTCAGGCGGCGCGTGGTGCCGGTCGCCAGCCACATCATTGCGACGGAACAATTGCCGCTAGATCTCGCGCAATCCTTGATCCCCAAGGGGCGGAGC
>JAFASL010000354.1 GCA_019244535.1 Alphaproteobacteria bacterium | reverse complement strand
CCCGAGCCAATCTGCAACTGGCCAAGAACGATCTCGACAACACGGTGATCCGCGCCCCGGTCTCGGGGATCGCCGGCAACCGCGCCGGCCAGGTCGGTCAGTACGTCAAGCCCGGTACCCAATTGCTCTCGCTCGTGCCATTGCCGTACGTCTACGTCACGGCGAATTTCAAGGAGACGCAGCTGACTCGGATGCGGCCCGGGCAGGTCGCCGAGGTGTCGGTCTACGCCTACCCCGACCAGGTCCTGGAGGGCCGGATCGAGAGCTTCGCGCCGGCCAGCGGCGCCCAGTTCAGCCTGCTGCCGCCCGACAACGCGACCGGGAATTTCACAAAAATCGTGCAGCGGGTCCCGGTGCGGATCGCGCTTCCCGCCAGCGGTCCCCTCGCAGGACTCTTGCGCCCCGGTCTTTCGGTCACCGTCACGGTCGACACCCGCGAGAACGCCGACGGCGTAATCGGCACGGCCCAGGCGAAGGCTCCATGAGCGCGCTGCGCGATGCTTCAGCACCGCGCATTGCCCCCACCCTTCCCTCCCCCGCAAGCGAGAGAGGGTTAGAGAAGGGGCGCGGCGGCCTCAGCGCCCCGGCGAGCACGCAGCATCTCGACGCGTCGCCGAGCCTGCGCGACTGGGTCGGCGTTCTCGCGATGGTCTTCGGGCTGTTCATGGCGATCATGGATGTACAGATCGTCACCAGTTCATTGACCCAGATCCAGGGAGGGCTGTCGGCCAGCCCCGACGAGATCAGCTGGGTTCAGACCTCCTATCTGATCGCCGATGTCGTGATGGTGCCGCTTTCGGGTACCCTGTCGCGGCTGTTGTCGACGCGCGTACTGTTCGTGAGCGCAACGCTCGGCTTTACCGCAGCGAGCGCATTATGCGCGACCGCCACCAGCCTCGGCCAGATGATCCTTTATCGCGCGCTGCAGGGGTTCAGTGGCGGTGCGATCACGCCCTCGGTGTTTCCGGTCGTGTACACAAGATTCCGTGGGCCACAGCTGGCGACGGTCATGGTGGTGATCTCGGTCATCCTCAACCTGTCCTCGACGCTCGGCCCGACGATCGGCGGGTTCTTGACTGATGCGCTCTCCTGGCAGTGGCTCTTTCTCGTCAATATTCCGCCGGGGATCGCCGTCGCCATTACGGTGTGGTGGCTGATCGATATCGACCGGCCCGACCGATCATTGCTGCGCTATTTCGATATCTCTGGCCTCGTCCTGATGGCGTTGTTTCTCGGCTGCCTGCAATACGCGCTCGAGGAGGGCCCCCGTTGGGATTGGCTGGCTGACAACACAATCCTTGCTGCCGTCATCGTTTCCAGCATCGCCTCCGTATTGTTCTTTTGGCGGGTGCTGACCTACCACCAGCCGATCGTCGATCTGCGCGCCTTCACCAACCGCAATTTCGCGATTGGCTCGTTCTACACTTTTATCGTCGGCACCGGCCTCTACGGCGCGACCTACCTGGTGCCGCTGTTTCTGGCCCAAGTGCGCGGCTTCAGCAGTTGGCAAATCGGCGAGACGGTCGTCGTCACTGGGCTGGCGCAGATGGCGATGTCGCCGTTCGCCGCCTATATCGCCCGCCATGTCGATCTGCGCATCATGCTGGCCTTTGGTATTGGGCTGTTTGCCGTGGCGATGTACCTAACGGCGAGCCTGACCAATCAGGCGGGCTTCTGGGAATTGTTTGTGCCGCAGGTGCTGCGCGGGATCGCGCTGATGTGCTGCTATCTGCCGGCCAACCTGATCGCACTCGGTACTTTGCCGCAGGACAAATTGAAGAATGCAGCGGGACTTTACAACCTGACGCGCGATCTCGGCGGCGCGATCGGGCTGGCTCTGCTCGTAACGGTCATGAACAACCGCCTGCACTTCCATTGGAACCGGCTCATCGAAGACATCAACCCGGCCCGGCAGGCCGTGCAGCATTTTCTCGAAATGCACACGAGCCGGTTCGACGCGCTGACCGCCGGCGATGCCGCGCAGAAGGCGATCAAGCTCCTCGCCCAAACGGTGCAGCGCGAAGCTTTGGTGCTGACCTACAACGACGCGCTGATGGTGCTCGGCCTCGGCTTTGCAGCCGGACTGGTGCTGATGCCGCTGGTCAAAAGCCCCCGCAGCGCCCTCACTGCCGACCGCCATTAACGCGGATGTGCTATGTATGCCGACAATCCAGCTGGTGTGCCAATATATCCCGCCGCAGTAGTAAGGTACGACGTTTAACGGTCAGGGGTACCGCGTGCGCAGGCGTGAACTAC
>JAFASL010000155.1 GCA_019244535.1 Alphaproteobacteria bacterium | reverse complement strand
AGGTGCGCCATTGTCATGGCGATCTGCACCTTCGCAACATCTGTCTCTTGGACAAGAAGCCAACCCTGTTCGATTGCCTGGAGTTCGACGAAGGGCTCGCCAGTATCGACGTGCTCTATGATCTGGCGTTTTTGCTTATGGATCTGGAGCATCGCGGCCTCGGGCATTTCGCCAATAGCGTGCTCAACCGCTATCTCGACCGCACCGAAGAGGATGACGGGCTCGCGGCGATGCCGCTGTTTCTGTCGTTGCGAGCGGCGATCCGCGCTCATGTCACTGCGACAGCGATGGAGCGCGCCGCCTGTCCCGCCCGCGCCGGAATGGCGGAGAACGCGCGACGCTATCTGGGTCTCGCAGAAGAATTTCTCCGGCCGCAGCCGCGCCGTCTCGTTGCGATCGGCGGGCTCAGCGGCTCTGGCAAATCGACCTTGGCAGCAAACCTTGCCCCCGGACTCGGTCTGCGCCCCGGCGCCCGCGTGCTGCGCAGCGACGTGACGCGCAAATTGCTGCTGGGGGTCGACCCAGAGGAACGTCTGCCAGCCAGCGCCTATACCCCCGGGACTTCCCGGCAGGTATATGATGTGCTGCGCCGGAAGGCGGCAATCGGGCTTGCCGCCGGTTCCACGGTCATTATCGACGCGGTCGCATTGGCGGAAGAGGAACGTAGCTCGTTTGCCGAGGTCGCGCGTGTCGCCGGCGTTGCCTTTTCCGGCCTTTGGCTCGAAGCCGGCACGGAAACCATGGCGAGCCGCATTCGCCGGCGCGTCCGTGATGCGTCGGATGCATCCCCGGAAGTACTCACCGAACAGCTCCGTCACGACCCGGGCAATATCGACTGGATCCGCATTGACGCGGGCGGGGGACCGCAGGATTGTCTCGCCGCCGCCCGTCGTGCTCTCGCCTGATGCTGGAAATCTGGCGCTTAGTTCCAGCCCCGAGCCAATTCGGGATGGCCGGCGCTGGAGTGGGAGAGATTTGCTCTTTTGTCGCTCGGTGGCCCGTCATACTGTCCCGCCCGCAGGCCGCTTTCCGCTTGCGGGACTAGGCGGCGCCGAGCGCGTAATGCTCATCATGGAGAAAACGAGATGTTCAGCCACATTATGATCGGCAGCAACGATATCGACCGGTCAAAGAAATTCTACGATGCTCTCTTTGCCGCAATGGGCGCGCAACCCGGCACCGTGGACGCCAGGGGCCGCGTGGCTTACTCGCACAATGGCGGCCGTTTCATGATCAGCAAGCCCATCGACGGAAAGCCGGCCAGCCACGCCAATGGCGGCACGATCGGCTTTGTCATGAAGGATGCGGCGCAAGCCGAAGCGTGGCACAACGCCGGCGTTGCGAATGGCGGCACGTCGATCGAGGATCCGCCCGGCAAGCGCCCAAATGGCGCGTATCTTGCCTATCTTCGCGACCCGGATGGCCACAAGATCGTCGGCGTTGCCCGGTAGGCTGCCTGACCTTCGCATAACAAAAACTGAGGAAGGCCGTCCTTTCGGGGAGGGTTCTTCCGTTCTGGCGGACGCCGGCGACCGTCGGTGTCCCCAGGGCTCTAATGGACCGAGTTGTAGACGTCGCGCCAACGTTTGATGGCTGCGATGTGGCCGTCCACCGTCTTGAGGTTGGCTCCCATCGTCACGACGGAGATGTGGCTTCCCCCAGCCTCGCGCCACGCCGCGATATCGCCAGGCCATTGGTTGTCGCCGCGGCTGTATTGCTGGATCGACTCGAAGCCGAATGCGTCGGCATCTCTTCCGAGCTCACGCAGCTTGGCCGTGATCCTCGCCTTGATCTGGACCGCCTCGGTTTGAGTGCGGCCCGAGAACAGGAAACCGTCCCCGATCCTGGCCGCCCGGTCGTAAGCGGCCTCGCTGAAGCCTCCAAACCAAATCGGGATCTGCCGCTTCGGGCGCGGCAATATCCCGGCTCGGTCGATCTTGTGGTCGGAATCCTCGTATTCGACCACCGGCTCCTCCCACAGCTTGCGGAGCAAGGCGATCTGATGCTCCTGCCGCCGGCCGCGGCGGCGAAAATGTCGGGACATTTCGAGACCGTCATATTCAACCCAGTTCCAGCCGACTCCGACACCCAGGCGCAGCCGGCCATCTGAGAACAGGTCGACATCCGCAGCCTGTTTGGCGAAGAGCGCCGTCTGGCGCTGCGGCAGGATGATCACGCCCGTCACCAATTCGAGCTTCTTGGTGATGCCGGCGAGATATGCGTAGGTGATGAGCGGTTCGTGAAACGGATCGGTTTCTTTATAAGGGCCGGTCAACTTCGGCTCTCTGCCGGCATGAACGGCGCCGAGGACATGATCGTAGATCACGATATGGTCGTAACCCAGGTCTTCGGCCGCCTGGGCAAACGCCTTGACCGCCCCCGTATCGCCGCCAAGTTCGACCTGCGGATACACCACTCCAGCTTTCATCGTCCACTTTCCCTTTTCCGATGCGAGGTCTTGCGCCAGATACAGGCCCCTCGCGTCCGGTCCGGAGCAGCAGCCCAAGTACCGGCACCTGATTTTCGCCGCGACCAGGTCGCAGATTATCCGACGCGACGATGATCGCGAACCTCAAACGGAGCAAACGATCGTCGGCCGGCTGACTCGAAAGCTGCCCAGCCTGACCCGATCGGCGAACGCCCGCATCCCGCCTGTTTTTCCTGTTTTATCAGGTCGAGATCAGGCGTTTACCAATCCCTCACCAAGAAACCCTACCCCGCTCACAGTGCCGACTGCACAGCAGTACAACGAGACTGTGGCAATTGCGGGGTTGTTACATAGAAATGCTCGGATTGCCGAGAACGCCCCGCTGGACCCTCTCGATGCGATCCGCAGCCGACGACGCTCGAGACTGCAGAGCAGCTTGACTGTGCCGGGCGTGCAGATCTTACATTCTCGAAAAAGTAATGGGGTCGTGCAGATGGAATCGGCACTCACCAGCAAGGGGCAGGCGACGATCCCCAAGGCCATTCGGGACCATCTGCACTTAAGGCCCGGGGATCGGGTCAAATTTTTTGTCCACCCCGACGGCACCGTGGTTCTTTTGCCCAAGCTGCCCCCATTCGCTCTGCGCGGCGTCGTCAAGCCCCTCCGGCAGTTGGCAGGAGCGAGGCGTTTGCATGGCAGGCGCGGCGCATGTTCGCCTGACCGAAAAAATCATGGTCTGGAAAACACCGGCTCTCTATGCCACGTTGAGGCTGAAACAATCGGAGGTGTGCGATGAGCCCGCTCGATGTCGCCGACAACAAGGTCGCGGACCCACATGACGGTACGGTCGCCTATGTGCCGCCGCTCGAGCGCACGGCAGGACAGCCGGAGCCGATCGCAGCGCATGGCGGTCTGTCTTACATGGCGTTCGACCGCGACGGCGATGCGGGAACCGCCAAGGCGCTCGAGGACGCGCTCGCGGAGATCGCCTCGGGTGAGAGCGAGCGCCTGACCGATATGCTCGACAAGGCGCCGCCGGGCCCGATCAAGACCAAATGGGGCCTCGGCTTCCGCAGCTA
>JAFASL010000066.1 GCA_019244535.1 Alphaproteobacteria bacterium | reverse complement strand
ATGTCGAGATCCTGCAGCAGCTTGCGGGTGGCCCGCGCGTAGGCGTCCTGATCTAGGATCGCGCGGTCGAGCTCTGCGAAATCCTTCGCGATCTTCGACTCGATCCACGGGCGCCACAGATCGACGACATGCCGCGCCGCGGACGGCGGGCGCTCTCGCGTCAAAGCCTCACGCGTCAGGAGCCGGACCGCCTCGGCCATCGTGCTTTCGGTGCGCTCGGTGATGCGCTCATAGCCCTGGCGGCGGTACTGCTCGTCGAGCATCGCTTCCAGGTTCGACGCAACGCCGGCCATGCGCCGGGAACCGAGCGCCTCGACCCGCGCCTGCTCGACCGCCTCGAACACCGCCCTCGCGAGCGGCCCGCTGGGCACCCGCCTGCTGTGCACCCCGTCGTCATGGTAGCGCAGCCGCAAGGCCACGCTGTCGGCCGCGCCGCGGAGCTGCGCCGCCTCCTCGGCCGGGAGGTCGCGCGGCGGGTTCGGCAAGCGCACCCGCGCACCGCTCTGCCCCGCGGGGTCCGGCCCGAAGCCGACGGTCACATCGTCGCGCTCGGCGATCGCCCGCAATGTCGCCGCGGTGGCGCGCTTGAAGATCTCAGTCGGGGAGAAGTCCTGGGCCACGGCTGCCCCTCACCCCGACCCTCTCCCCGCAAGCGGGGCGAGGGAGAAGGAAGCGCCTCGCCCCGCGCCAGCGGGGAGAGGGAGGGGCCCGCGAAGCGGGAGGGTGAGGGGCGGCACGCGACGCCTACATCAATGTCGCGTTGACGCCGGTTTCGGGAAGCTCGGTGCCAAAGCAGCGCTGGTAGTATTCGGCGACCGTCGGGCGCTCCATCTCATCGCACTTGTTGAGGAAGGTCAGCCGGAAGCCGAAGGCGAGGTCGTTGAAAATGCGGGCATTCTCGGCCCAGGTCATGACCGTGCGCGGCGACATGACCGTTGAAATATCGCCGTTGATAAACCCGGCACGGGTCAGATCGGCAAGCGCGACCATTGCGCTGATCGTGCGCCGGTCCTCGTCATTGTCGTAGCTCGGCACCTTTGCCAGCACGATGTCGACCTCGGCATCGTGCGGCAGGTAATTCAAGGTCGCGACGATGTTCCAGCGGTCCATCTGGCCCTGATTGATCTGCTGCGTGCCGTGATAGAGCCCGGTGGTGTCGCCGAGGCCTACGGTGTTTGCGGTCGAGAACAGGCGGAAATTCGGATGCGGCCGGATGACCCGGTTCTGGTCGAGCAGAGTCAGCTTGCCGTCGACTTCGAGTACGCGCTGGATCACAAACATGACGTCCGGCCGCCCCGCGTCGTACTCGTCAAAGCACAAGGCCATCGGGTGGTGTAATGCCCAGGGGAGGAGGCCCTCCCGAAACTCGGTGACCTGCTTGTTGTCGCGCAACACAATCGCGTCCTTGCCGACGAGGTCGATGCGGCTGATGTGGCTGTCGAGGTTAACGCGGATGCAGGGCCAATTGAGCCGCGCGGCGACCTGCTCGACATGGGTCGATTTGCCGGTGCCGTGGTAGCCCTGGATCATAACGCGGCGGTTAAAAGCGAAGCCGGCAAGGATCGCCAATGTCGTATCGCGGTCGAAACGATAGGCCTCATCGAGATCGGGAACGTGCTCGCTCGCCTGGCTGAACGCCGGGACCTGGAGATCGCTGCTGATCCCGAAGGTCTGGCGAACGGAAATCGTGATGTCGGGCTTGTCCAGAGGAAATGCTGAGCTGGGCACTGTTGGCTGAGCGGTTGGCATTCTTTTATTTGATCCCAATAGTGGAGCAGGATGGGTTGGGGCGTCTCCGCGCGACTTCACGCGAAATAGCTGGCCTTCAAGGTGGCGTAAGCCTGGTTGATAATCTTCAGCTTTTCTTCGGCGGCCTTGTCGCCGCCGTGGGAGTCAGGATGGTGCAATTTGACCAACTCTTTATATCGAGCTTTTAGACGCACCAAGGTGAAGGGCGGCTCGATTTCAAAGACGGCGAGCGCCTGCTCACGCACCGACAAAGCGCGGTGGGCGCGATCCCGCCCCTGGTCGCCATTGCGCCGCCGCCGCTCCCCTGGCCCGTCCGGGTCACCGGAGAACACGCCGAAATAGTCGCGGAGCCGGTGGGCATAAGCGGGTCCGTGCCGATCTCCGAGGCGCCAGCTAGGGCGCTGCCAGACCGTGTCGTGTCGGATTTCGGCTTCGATTTCGCTGTCGCTCATCCCCGCGTAATAGTTCCAGGCCGTGTTGTAGGCGCGCACGTGGTCGAGACAAAACCAATAGTAGTCGTGCAAATCGAGCCGGGATTTTGGCGCGCGATAATCGCCGCCCGCAATGCAGCCGGGATGGTCGCACATCCGAACCGGCACGTCGGCCGCCGCTTCGAAAAACGGGTCGAAAGAGAGACGCGGCATCATGCTCAGTATGGGCAGCGCGCCACCTGGAGGCAAGGATGCGGCGCGGCATCGCGCTCAGTGGCTGCGGCGAGCAGGGCAGGGTTGCGGCAGGCGCAGGCCGAGGCTATCTAGCGGCGCGGCAAGATGTCGTACCAGTCGCCAAACTGCGCGCGCGGATCGGCCCAGCGCAGGATGGCGGCGCGTGTTTCACGAGGCAGATGATCGAAAGCAGCGCGGCGCCGGTTGTCCTTGACTGAAGCGAACAGATCGAGCAGCGATATTGGTTCGGGTTCGCGGGCGATTGCAATGCTGCCGTCGATCAGCCGCGCGAGCCTGGTTCCGCCGATCGCGGCGATCTCGACAATCGCGTCACGCCAATACCGGTAACGTCCCGCCACAGCGACGACGAAGGCTCCGAGAATGGCGGTGCGAGGCCCATCCGAGTTCAGCCAGGCGATCGTGCATCGTGCGAGTTTCTCGTCGGCGCCGCAGCGCGTCAGGATGGCGATATCGGTGCCTTCATGGTGGTTCTCGGCAGCGGCTTGCGGTGCGAAGCGGCCGACCAGGATCCCGCGGCGGCAATAAGCGGATATAGCCCGGTATTCTCCGCTGCTCGGCAGTTCGAGTATGCGCCAGCCGTTGTTGTGAAAAACCGTCTCCGGCGGCCGCTGCCGTAGGGCAGTTCCCATTGCCGGCCCGGCGGCGTTGCGTGACGGGAACGGAATGACTTCGCCCATTCGATCTCCTCGCTCCGGCACGCAAAACAAATACCGGGCCAGGATCGATCCAATTCGCGCTGTATGCAACCCATCCTTGTGGTTAAAAAAAATACCGCCTGCCCGCGACGTGTGCGGGGCAGGCGGTATTCGCGCTGTTACGAGCGGCGGCTCAGAAATCCATGCCGCCCATTCCGCCGCCGGGCGGCATCGCCGGAGGAGCCTTTGGCTCGGGCTTCTCGGCGACCATCGCTTCGGTGGTGATCAACAGGCCCGCCACTGACGAGGCGTCCTGCAGGGCATGGCGCACGACCTTTGTGGGATCGATGATCCCGGAGCGGATCATGTCGGTGAACTCGCCCTTCTGCGCATCGTAGCCGTAGTTCGGATCGGTGCTGTCGAGCAGTTTGCCGATGATGATCGACCCGTCGGTGCCGGAGTTCTCGGCGATCTGGCGGGCCGGGTACGACAATGCCTTCTTGACGATATCGATACCCACCTTCTGGTCGTTGTTCGCCGGCTTGAGGCTCTCAAGGGCGCGGGCGGCATAGAGTAAAGCCGCGCCGCCGCCGGCAACGACGCCTTCTTCGACCGCAGCCCGGGTCGCGTGCATCGCGTCGTCAACCCGGTCTTTTTTCTCCTTCACTTCGATCTCGGTCGAACCGCCGACCCGGATCACCGCGACGCCGCCGGCGAGCTTGGCCAGCCGTTCCTGCAGCTTTTCACGGTCGTAGTCTGACGTCGTCTCTTCGATTTGCTGGCGGATCTGTGTGCAGCGGCCCTGGATGTCGTCCTTGGCGCCGCCGCCGTCGATTATCGTCGTGTTCTCCTTCTCGACGCGCACCCGCTTGGCCTGCCCGAGCATGTCGAGCGTGACGTTTTCGAGCTTGATGCCGAGATCCTCGCTGATCACCTGCCCGCTGGTCAGGATCGCGATGTCCTCGAGCATGGCCTTGCGGCGATCGCCAAAGCCGGGGGCTTTGACCGCGGCCACCTTGAGCCCGCCGCGCAATTTGTTGACGACCAGCGTCGCTAGGGCCTCGCCCTCGACATCCTCGGCGACGATCAGCAAGGGCCTGCCGCTCTGCACCACCGACTCGAGCACCGGCAGCATCGCCTGCAGGCCAGAGAGCTTTTTCTCGTGGATCAGGATATACGGGTTCTCCAGCTCCGCAATCATCTTCTCGGCGTTGGTGACAAAATAGGGCGAGAGATAGCCGCGGTCGAACTGCATCCCTTCGACGACGTCGAGCTCGGTCTCGAGGCTCTTCGCCTCCTCGACCGTGATGACGCCCTCATTGCCGACTTTCTGCATCGCCTGCGCGATCATCTCGCCGACCTCGCGCTCGCCATTGGCCGAAATCGTGCCGACCTGCGCGATCTCCTCATTGGTCGAGATCTTCTTCGAGCGCTTTTTGATTTCCTCGACGACCGCCGCGACGGCGACATCGATGCCGCGCTTCAGATCCATCGGATTCATCCCGGCCGCTACCGCCTTCGCTCCCTCGCGCACGATCGCTTGAGCCAAAAGGGTCGCGGTAGTCGTGCCGTCGCCGGCCTGGTCGCTGGTCTTCGATGCGACCTCGCGCACCATTTGCGCGCCCATATTCTCGAATTTATCGGGAAGCTCGATCTCTTTTGCGACGGTGACGCCGTCTTTCGTAATGCGTGGCGCGCCGAACGACTTGTCGAGGACGACATTGCGGCCCTTCGGACCCAACGTCACCTTCACCGCGTTCGCGAGAATGTCGACGCCGCGCAGCATGCGATCGCGCGCGTCGCCATGAAATTTGACTTCTTTGGCAGCCATCTCTCTTTATCTCCTCAAGCGACTTTCTGTGCGGCGGCGCCGTGATCGAGCACGCCCATGATGTCGGATTCTTTCATGATGATCAGCTCTTCGCCGTCGAGCTTGACCTCGGTGCCGGACCATTTGCCAAACAGCACGCGATCGCCGGCCTTGACATCCATCGGCTGGAGCTTGCCGTCATCGCCCCGCGCGCCAGGGCCGGCGGCGACCACCTCACCCTCCATCGGCTTCTCCTTCGCCGTGTCGGGGATGATGATGCCGCCCGCCGTCTTTTCCTCGGACTCGACCCGCCGAATCAGCACGCGATCGTGCAACGGACGGAATTTCATGAATACCTCCTCGACGCAAACCAAAAATCCGGAATTAGCACTCTCTTCTGGAGAGTGCTGCCGGGGAAATAATTGTGGGTTGTCCGATTGTCAAGCGCCTTGGAGACGAAACTTGGTCGCGACAAATGGGGCTGCAACACGCTCTGAAAAGGGTCAACCCGGGAGTCGGTTTGTGTTTATGATATGGCCACCCGCTACAAACGAGTCCCGAAATGTCGCGAACCGTAGATTGGGAAATACCGGGCGAGATCCAGCCGAAGCAGGCGGATTGCGCCTTCGACCTGGACCGAGCGCTGAGCGCCGTCTTCGGCCTTCGCGCGACAGTCCCGGAGGACGCCTTTACTGCCGGGACGCTCGGTACGGAACGTGCCGGCAGCGGTGTCTTGATCCGTGAAGATGGTTTGGTGCTGACGATCGGCTATCTGGTTACCGAGGCCGAAACGATCTGGCTGACCTCGGAAGGCGGAGGTGCCGTCCAGGGCCATGTACTAGGCTATGATCAGGAGACCGGCTTCGGTCTCGTCCAGGCCCTCGGGCGCATGAAAGTTTCGCCGGTCGACCTCGGTATCGGGATTCGGGTCGGCGCCGGTGATCGGGCGATCATGGCCGCCGAAGGAGGCCGGCGCCACGCATTGTCTGCGAGGGTCGTCGCGCGGCAGGAATTCGCTGGATATTGGGAATATGTCATCGACCGCGCGATCTTTACGGCGCC
>JAFASL010000949.1 GCA_019244535.1 Alphaproteobacteria bacterium | reverse complement strand
AGATAGATGATCGTCTTGCCGCCAAAGCCGCCGCCGATCTCGGCGGGGATCGCGCGAATGCTCGCATTATCCTCGGCGCCGGCGATCCGCGAGGTGTAGGCGCGGACCATGAACTGGCCCTGGCTCGAGCTCCAGATTGTGGTCTGCCCATCCGGCGCTACCGAGACGACACAGGCGTGCGGCTCGATATAGGCCTGGTGCACCGGCTTTGTCGTGTAGCGCCGCTCGATGACGACGTCGGCTTCGGCAAACCCGGCCTCGACGTCGCCCTTGGCAAAGCGAACCATTTTCGAGACGTTCGACGGCTTGGCCGGCTTGGGTTCAACCCCAGCGGTAAAGATGTCGTCGTGCAGCACCGGAGCATCATCCGCCATCGCCGCCTCGACATCCATCACGTGCGGCAATACCTCGTATTCGACCTCGATCAGATCGAGCGCCTGCTCGGCGATCGCCGGAGAGGTGGCGGCGACCGCCGCCACCGCGTGTCCCTCGTAAAGTGCTTTGCCTTTCGCCATGCAGTTGCGCGACAGGTCCCACAGATTATGCGGCATGGCGCCGATGGTGCGCTTATTCGGCGGGATGTCCGGGAAATCGGCGCGTGTGGTTACCGCCTTGAAGCCGGGCAACGCCATCGCCCTGTCGGTGTTGATCGACACAATCCGGGCGTGCGCATACGGGCTGCGTTTGATTTTGCCCCACAACATGCCGGGCATTTTCATGTCGGCGCCGAAATTCGCCCGTCCTGTGACCTTATCGACGCCGTCCGGGCGGATAGGCCGCGTGCCGACGATTTTTAGCGACTCTTTTTCGAGATAGCTCATCCCGCCACTCCTGTGCTGATCAACTCCTCATCGCTCTACACCGCCGACGTGCCCTACGCGGCAGGGGATGGGGGGTTCTCGCCGCGCATGACCGCGGCCGCGTCGAGCACCGCACGGATGATTTTGTCATAGCCGGTGCACCGGCACAGGTTGCCGGCAAGCCAGTATCTGGCCTCTTCCTCGGTCGGGTTCTTGTTCTCGTCCAGCAGAGCTTTCGCCGCGACGATGAACCCCGGTGTGCAGAAACCGCATTGCAGCGCGGCGTGCTCGAGGAATTTCTGCTGCACCGGGTGCAATTTGTCGCCCTCGGCAATGCCTTCGATCGTCGTGATCTTGCGGCCCTCCGCCTCCGCCCCGAGCATCAGGCAGGAGCACACCATGTTGCCGTCGAGAATAACGGTGCAGGCGCCGCAATCGCCTGACGCGCATCCTTCTTTGCTGCCCGTCAGGTTCAATTCGTCGCGCAGCACGTCGAGCAAAGTCTGTTGCGGCTCGCACAGAAACTCGACCGGTTCGCCATTGATGATCGTCGATACGTGTTGTTTCGCCATTAGTGGACTCCCGCCACGCGCCCGGCGGCGCGCTCAAATGCAATCTTGGTCGCCCGTCTTGCGAGGACGCCGGCGACTTTGGTTCGGTATTCGATCGTGCCGCGCTTGTCGTTGATCGGTTTGCAGGCTCGCTGCGCGGCGGCGTCGAGCCGTGAAAGCGTATCGTCGTCGAGCCGATGCCCCTTCAGCGCTTCGGCTGCTTCAGTCACGATGACTTGGGTCGGCGCTACGGCGCCGAGGACGACCCGAGCATCCGTGCACAGGCCGGAGCCATCGAGGGTCACGTTGACGCCGCAACCAACGACTGCGATATCCATCTCGGTGCGCGGGATAAACCGCAAATAGGCGTCCGATTGCCGCGGCTTCGGTTTTGGCACGCGAAACTCGATAATGAACTCCCCTTTCTTGAGGGAAGTCTGCCCGGGCCCGGTAACGATCGCTTCGACCGCCGCCTCGCGCTTGCCGCCGGGACCGGCGATGACCGCCACGGCATGCGCCGCAATCATCGCCGGAACGCTGTCAGCAGCGGGCGAAGCATTGCACAGATTGCCGACCAGCGAGGCACGTCCCTGGATCTGCTGCGAGCCGATAAGATCGACACCTTCGACGATCCCCGGCCAGGCGCGAGAGAAGGCCTCGTGCTCGCTGAGCATGACCCCGGGGGTCGCGGCGCCGATCACAAAGCTGTCGCCGGCCTCGCGGACGCCGATCAGATCCGGAATTCTTTTGATGTCGACGATCACTTCGGGGCGTGTCCGGCCCGACCGCATCTGCACCAGGAGATCGGTGCCACCGGCCAACGGTTTTGCCAGACCCTGGGCGCCCGCCAGCGCCCGGATCGCCTCGTCGACCGTTGTCGGTGCGGTAAAACTCAGATTAGGCATACCTGGCTCCTGACAATCACAAAGGGGCACCGCTGCACTGGCAGGCTGAGACGATGCGACCCGTTCGGGATGACGCTCACGCTTACACTACCACGCTATCCGCCGTGAAGCGCTATGTTGATCCCGATTAACCGCCATCTGTTCCTCGACGACAGCGAGGTCGAGGAAAGCTTTATCCGAGCATCCGGTCCGGGCGGGCAGAATGTCAACAAGGTGTCGAGCGCCGTGCAGCTCCGCTTCGACCTGTCGCGCTCGCGTTCACTGCCTGAGGAGGTGCGCGGAAGATTGGCGCGGCTGGCTGGTCGCCGGCTGACCCGCGACGATGTCATTGTCATCACTGCGCAGCGCTACCGCACACAGGAGCGCAATCGTCAGGATGCGCTCGATCGGCTCGTAGCGCTGATCCGGCGGGCTGCCGTCCCGCCGACCCGGCGTCGGCCGACCAAGCCCAGCGCAGCCGCAAAGGAGCGACGCCTGGAGGCTAAAGCGCGCCGCGCCACAGTCAAAGAACGGCGGCGCGCGACACCGGAAAGAGAATAGACGCGCCTAATTGGCTGCGAAACAGTAGAAGAGCCCGTCACCGCCGGTACTGCGCAGATCGGCTTGGCTGCAGCCGCCGTCAGGGCCGCGCGACAGATGCGAGGAGTTCCAAGAGTGTGACGCCTCGTCATCTCGCAAGCCCTGGCGGTCGATATGCCCGACCATCGCCGCACCCTGCGTGCTGCTCGTCCAGTTGTGGCAGGTCTTGTCCTCGCCGGGCGGGAAGGCTCGGCCGTCCGGCTGCGTTCCGGTCAAGGCGTCGTGGCGATTGGGGGTATCCCCGCGGCCATTGACGACGTCGCCCTTCTCCGTCAGCGCAGTCTGCTTTGTCAGATTATTGCTGCCGTGCAATTCGTCGACATCCTTGGCGATAACGACACCCTTGGCGTTCTGCCAGGGCCCGCGCCCGATCCGGTCGCGCGCATTCACCGCTGGCTGTCCGTCGGCCCCCTGAGTGCTCAGATAAGCATGCCATGTATGACCGCTCGCTCCTGCGCTCTGCGCGAGCCGCTGGCAGATCTGGTCTGCCCCTGCCAAGCCACCCAGATCGGCGCCTTTGCCGGAACCGGCGCTGGTGACGAAGAACGTCATATTGGCTTGCTGCGCGAGCCCAGCGCCGCTCATTCTGATCAGCGCCGCGATGGCCAGAATAACAATCGAGCAGCCCTTTTTCACGTCATCCTCCGATGAGTTCGGCATTCACTGCCAAGTGGCACACCGCAAAGCCATGGCGTCGGGCCAGGATCTCGGCGACCCGGCGGCGGTGGCAGATCCGCCAATCGGCTTCGTAGCACAACAGGCAGCTCCGCGCCGCTTGTGCAAGATCGGCGGACTCCCGCAGCGCCAGTTCGGCTTCGGGGCGGGCGAGCTTTTCCTCGACGATGGCCCAGAACTGCTTCCACTCGCGGCGGCGGTTGGCGAAGCGGCCTTCCGGCGGGGTGCCGAGCGCCTGCAAGTGGACATAGCGCATGCCGGCCTCCTCGAGGGTGGCGGCGAGCTGTCGCTTGGAAAAGCCAGGCCGGCGCGAGATCGGCCGGTCCCGCACGTCGATCAGGGTCGCGACACCGGCCGTGCTGAGAGCGGCGACAACGTTCCCGAGAAGTGTCCTCTCGTAACCGATGCTGTAGAGTCGGCCGTCCATCATTCGCTGCGATAACGTTCTACCGCGCCGCGGTCGAGCTCGATGCCGAGACCGGGCCGCTCCGGCAATTTGACCGTGCCCTCGCTATCGATGCTGATCGGCTCCTTTAGCAGCTCGTCGCGCAGCCCGTTCGGGTTCTGGTCGAATTCGAGCGCCAGGCCGTTTGGGATAGAGGCGCTGAAGTGCAATGAGGCGGCGAGCAGCACGGCTCCCGCAAAGGCGTGCGGCGCGACCATTAGGTGGTGCGCCTGCGCCAGCGCGGCGATGCGGCGGCACTCGGAGAAACCGCCGGCCCAGGCGAGATCGGGCTGCACGATGTCGACGGCGTCGCGGATGATCAATTCGCGAAAACCATAAAGCCCGATCTCGGTTTCGTACCCGGCGATCGGGGTGGCGAGAGCCTCGGCGACCCGCGCGCTGCCGTCGATATCATCGGTCGCGACCGGCTCTTCGATCCAATAAGGCTTATAGGGCTCGAGCGCCCGTCCCATCTCGATCGCGAAGGATGGGCTCCAGGCGCAATTGACATCTACCATCAGCTTGGTCTGAGAGCCTAAAGCCCGGCGCACCGCAGCCACCCGGGCGATGTCCACTTCCGGCTCGACCTCGCATAGTTGCGCATGGTCGGCGAGATGGCGCAGATGCGTCTGGGTCGACGGGTTGCGGCCCACCTTCATCTTCATGCCCTTGAACCCGCGGGCACGATAGCCTTCGGCCTCGCCCGCGAGATCGTCGACGCTCTTGCCCTCCTGGTAGAAGCCCCCGCTGGCATAGGCTTCGACCCGGTCGCGACAGGCGCCGAACAACCGGTAGAGCGGCAATCCGGCGACTTTGCCGACGATGTCCCACAGCGCGATGTCGATACCGCTGATCGCATTCATGACCACGCCGCGGCGGCCGTACTGGCGGGTACGCGCGAACATCTTCTGCCACAGCCCCTCGATCAACAGCGGGTCTTCGCCGATCAGCATCGGCGCGAGGTCGCGGTCGATGACGGCGCGGGTGACGCCGCCGCCGGTCCCGGATTCGCCGATGCCAGTAATCCCGGCGTCGGTCTCGATCTCGACCAGCAGCCCGACGCGGCGGCCCTGCACCCCGGCGGCGCTGGCATAGGGCGGATCGCACCCACACGAGAGCGGGGTCGTCCGTATCGCGGTGATCTTCATGCCCGTTTCTCCTGGCCGTGACTTGCTCGGCCGGTTTATGCGCCGATCAGGGCCAGCTCTGTGCCGAATG
>JAFASL010000888.1 GCA_019244535.1 Alphaproteobacteria bacterium | reverse complement strand
CCATATAGCGGGGCCGCTCAGTTGAGAGCGGCCCCGGGAACTTTTTCCGTCAGGGCCGTGCCAGCTTTTTGCCACCGCGCTTTGCGCGGAACAGGGCAACGGCCTCGTGCGTTTTCACCTCGGGGGCAACAACGCACGAGGTGATATCATGGTGAAAACTGCGACCGGCCTGACCTTCGCAACCGCCTGCCTGGCACTTGTCGCGAGCCTGCCGGCTCATGCGCAAATGGCCGGGCCCGGCGCTCCCGGCACGGAAGTGGTGACCAACGGTCCGCAGACCAGTCCCGGTGACACGTCGACCCCCTGGTCGGCACGACAGAATGTAACGCAGAGCCACCAATATGACCGGCTGTTGGAGACCAACCGCGGGTTCCGGCAGGCGCGCATGCGCAAGGAGTGCGGCCCGATCACGGATCCGCAGCTTCGCGAACAGTGCCTTGCCAGCTTCCATCAAGACGAGCCTTATGCAGGCTCGTCGTCATCGCGCCGGCAGTCGCACAGCGATTACGGGCGCTAGTCTCCTTCGGAGGGGCCGCCTACCGGCGGCCTCTTCTTACTGTTTTCCGAGGGCAGGAGGCGTCAGCACTTCCACGCCCGCTGCGGATGCGACGACGACCATTGTGGTGCGCCCGACGAAAAGCCCACTTTCGACGGCGCCGACCGTCATCGCGATACTTCGTTCGGTCTCCCGCGAGTTGGCAAGCGGCCCGAACCGGCAGTCGAGAATGTAGTTGCCGCCGTCGGTGACGTACGGCTGCTCGCCGGGGACATAACGCCGCTCGGGCAAGCAACCGAGCTTAGCGAGCGCGGCCGATGTCGCCTGCCAGCCGAACTGTGTAACTTCGACTGGCACCGGGGTGTGCTCGCCGAGGCGCTCGACGAGCTTTTCTTGATCCACGACGATGGCCAGCCGGCGGCTCGCTGCTGCAACAATCTTTTCGCGCAGCAATGCACCTCCCAAACCCTTGATCAGGTCGAGACTGCCCAGCTGTACTTCGTCCGCTCCGTCGATCGTCAGATCGAGAGTTTGATACTCGGCAAAGGTCGCGATCGGGATGCCAAGCTGACGGGCTTGCGCTGCTGTGCGTTCTGAAGTCGGAACCCCGACGACCCGTAGGCCGCCGGCAACCCGCCGCGCGAGGCCCTCGACGACGAACGCCGCGGTCGAGCCGGTTCCGAGCCCAAGGACCATGCCGTCCTCGACTTCCTCGATGGCGCGCATAGCCGCCGCGCGCTTCAGTTCGTCGCGGCTGGCATTCATGGCGACGGGTACGCCGCTTTGTCGACAAACCAAGTCAAGTCGCCGGCCAAGCGGAGCCGAGCGGCGGGAAGTGCCTGATCCCTTTTCATAGTCCGCGACAACGCCTCTCGCTTATCCGCGCCGGCCACGAGAAAAGCCGTATGCCGGCTGCTCTCGAGCGCTGGGTAGGTCAGAGTGATGCGCGGTTCGGGCCGGCCATGGATGACTTCCGCAACCCATCGATGCCGCTCCTCGAGCACGCTGGTTCCCGGGATAAGGGAAGCAGTGTGGCCGTCAGGCCCTAGGCCGAGGATCTGGATGTCAAAGAGCGCCCGGGCTGGGTCGAGGATTTCGGACTGGTAATAGGATTTCAGCACCTGCTCATACGCGGCGGCTGCGGTTCTAGGCGTACCGGCCGTCGCGATGCCGTGAATATTTGCGGCAGGCGCAGGAGCGCGCGCAAAGAGCGCGGCATGTGCCATGCCGTAATTGCTGTCCGGGTTGTCCCACGGCACAAAGCGCTCGTCGCCCCAGAACCAATGCACGCGATCCCATGGCAACCTATCCCGATAGGGGGCGTCGCCGAGTAGCTGGTAAAGCCGCCGCGGAGTGGAGCCGCCCGACAGGCAGATCGCAAACCGGTCGCGGCTGTCGGCGGCCAGATTGGTGATCCACTCAGCGGCGCAATGAGCCAAGGCTTCGAGATCAGCGGCGACTTCGACCGATGCTGTCGCAGATGCGGGCGGCATTTTCGCTTGTCCTAGGTTAGCGGCGGCTTCGAGTTGCGGATCGAGGCGATCGCACGGCCGTAATCGGGTGAATGGAATACATGCGAGCCGGCGACGATTGCGTTTGCCCCGGCATCGAGCACCCGCCATGCGTTCTCCCCGCCCAACCCGCCGTCGACCTCGATGACCGTGTCCAGACCGCGATCATCGCATATTCGCCGTAACGCGCGAATTTTGGGCAGCATCTCAGGCAGAAACTTCTGGCCGCCGAAGCCGGGATTAACCGTCATCACCAGTACTATGCTGCAGAGATCGAGGACGTATTCGACCATCTCCAAAGGCGTCGCCGGGTTCAGCACCACACCCGCCGCCTTGCCGAGATCCCGTATATGACCCAGGGTCCGGTGCAGATGGATCGTCGCGCTCGGCTCGCAGTGCACCAACAGGTGATTTGCGCCCGCCTGGGCAAAGTCATCGAGGTAACGCTCGGGCTCGACGATCATCAGGTGAACATCGACTGGCTTTGTCGTGGCGCGCCGTACCGCCTCGACGACAACCGGGCCGATCGTGAT
>JAFASL010000885.1 GCA_019244535.1 Alphaproteobacteria bacterium | reverse complement strand
GAGTTACACACAAGAGAGATTAACTCGTTATCTTGATCGTACTGTAGCTCCATGGCGAAATGATGGCATAGCTTAACATCGCAACCATAATGGGATATCGCAAAATTGGGCGACTACGCCGTTCGGCCACTACAGTGAGAGTAACTGTTCAGGATTTAGTCCGGTTTCGACCGTCTAGCAGCCGTTCCTCGCCGCTATTGCAGATTGAGAGATGTCCCAATAGCCCCCCTTAAACCAGCTTCCGCCCAAAGGTCATGATGATGTCATCGGCTCGGATTTTTGTTGCGCGTGGTTCGGCCTGGACTGGCAAACACACCCCGCAGCCACGTGCAGGCCTCGCTCATCGCGGCGCCCGCCTTATCGACAGCGCCAACCCAGAACATGAAGCCATGATTGACACCGTCGTAGCGGATCAAACTGGCGGCCACCCCTGCTGTCCTTAACTTTTCGGCGTAGAATTCGCCCTCATCGCGCAACGGATCGTATTCGGCAGTGATTACAAGCGCCGGCGGCAAACCCGACAGCTGCGGGGCGCGGAGCGGTGAGGCGTGCGGGTGCGCGGCTTCAGAGGCATCGTTCAGATAATGGCCCCAAAACCATTTCATCGTGTCGCGCGTCAGCCCGTACCCCTCGGCGTTCTTCTCATATGAGGGAGTGCCGGGTGTGTGGTAGTCCGTTACCGGATAGAGCAGCAGCTGGCCGCACAAAGCCGGACCGCCTTCGTCGCGCACCCTGAGCGCGGTGACCGCCGCCATATTGGCCCCGGCGCTGTCTCCTCCAACTGCAACGCGCGCCGGATCGGCGCCGAGCTCAGCGGCATGCGCGGCGGCCCAGCGGGTCGCATGCAGACAATCATCGATCCCGGCGGGAAATTTGTGCTCGGGCGCCAGGCGATAGTCGACCGAAGCAACGACGCACTCGACGCCGGCGCACAGATTGCGGCACATCCCATCATGAGTGTCGAGGCTGCACAGAACAAAGCCGCTGCCGTGAAAGAACACGTGCAGCGGAAATGGTCCTGCGCCGTACGGCGTGTAAATGCGGATCCGCAATGGCCCGCCAGGCCCATCGATGGTCTGCTCCACGACGTCGGCGATTTCCGCGGCCGGCGCCATCAGTGAAATGCGCGCTTCGTATTGCGCGCGCGCCACATCGACCGGCAGGGTATGCGTGGCGGGCACGCCGGTGCCCTTGTCCAGCAGGGCCTGGATTTGCGGATCAACCGGCATCGCTGGTCCCCCTCGCCGCCGAGACTACTGCACTGCGTTCGACAGTGGTGCCGCTTGGGCCGGCAAAAAGCGGTCGAGCACCTGCCCCGCACCTTTGCCAAGCCTCGCGTAATCTTTGCCGTCGAATACGCGGACTCCGTTGACGAACACGCCATGCACCCCGATCGGGTCGCGGAGCGTGCGCGGGCCGCCGCCGGGCAGGTCGTTGACCCGGCGCGGCGCCGAAACACCAACCGCGGCGGGGTCGAACAGCAGCAGATCGGCATGCGCGCCGACCGCGATGCGGCCGCGATCCGGAATGCCGTAAAGGCCGGCCTGATGGCTGGTCAGGCGGCGTGCGCCTTCCGGTAGGTCGAAGGCGCCGCGCTCGCGGACCCAATGGCCGAGGAAATAAAGCCCGAACCCGGCATCGCAGAGATACATCAGATGCGCGCCGGCATCTGACAGCGCGATCACTCCCGCTTTGTGCTTGACCAGGGGCTCAACCCCTTCGTCGACGGCGTTGAAGAAGCGGCCGATCAGGCCGGTGTCGAGATTCTCCTCGAGGCCGAGATCGAGCAACACGTCAAGCGGCTCACGACCTGCTTCGCGCGCGATATCGGCAATCGTGCGGTCGGCGAGCGCGGCATTCTCGGGCTTTACCGGCGCGGCGATGATGACGCGCTCCCAGTTCCCCTGAAAGACGGTGCCCGGCTTCGGGTTACGCAGATCGGCGCGGAACCGCTCGCGGAAGCTCGGGTCGCGGAACACCGCCTTGAGTTGCTCGCGGTCGTATGCCTTGATCGGGTCAAAGGCCGGATGGCTGTAGAACGGGTAGGCGCTCGCCAAGGTGAAGTCGAACGACAGCGGCTGACAGGTAATCTGGATATAAAGCTCGTTGCCGCGCGCCTGCGCTGCGGCACAAGCGTCGAACGCGCCAAGCGCACGCTCCGGAAACTGCTCATTGTAGAGCGCGACTGCGGTGCTCATGAAGATGCGGCGGCCATGCCGGGCGGCAATCTCCTCCATCGCATCGGGCATGATCGGGCCGGAGGAAATCTCGACGACGCCGCGCCCGGGCCCGCCCATTGCCCCAACCAGTGCGTCGAATTCCGATATGTCACTGATCGTCGACGGCATCGGCACCCCGCCCCAGCCCGAGTGGTTCAGCGAATAGGAAGCGCCGAGGCCGATCGCACCCAGGTCCATGGCCTCGGCAACGAGCCGCTTCATTTCGGCCATTTCTGCGGGGGCCGGCTGTTTGCGGACGGAGGCGTCATCGCCCATCACTGCCGTGCGCACCGCTGAATGTCCGACCAGAACGCCCAGGTTCATGTAAGCGCCACGCCCGCGCAGCATTGCCATGTACTCGGCGAACGACTGGAACCGCCAATCGACGCCGGCCCGCAGCGCGTCGAGATCCATACCCTCGACGACTGCCAGATTGCGCATGATTAGGTCACGCAGATGCGGCGGCGACGGCACGATCCCGAAGCCGCAATTGCCGATGACCGCGGTCGTGACTCCAAGCGAGGGAGACGGAGAGAGCGTCGGGTCCCAGGTGATCTGCGCGTCATAATGGGTGTGCAGGTCGACGATGCCCGGCATCAGCGTAAGCCCGCCCGCATCGACGCTGTCGGACGCGTCCTTGCCGAGCTCGCCGATCGCGGCGATGCGTCCATCCCGAACCGCGACATCGGCTCGGATCGGGTCATGCCCAAGCCCATCGACCACGCTAGCGCCGCGGATCACGAGATCATGCATCGCCATTTCCTTTGTGCTAGCGTCTTCCATAGAAGACGTACGATTTGTATTGCGGCGATTTAGCATGTGGCGTATCATACGGTCTCAGGTAAGTCAATTCGTTCAATCAAACCCAAGATGGATCAACCCCAAGCATCAGCTTCAATCCTCGGATCCCTTCAGGCAAAGGGGAGCGAAACCGCGCCGAACGGCGAGATCCGACACCGCGTCCGTACCAGCGATTTCGCAGAGCGCAATCCTGGCAAACCGGTGGGTGCG
>JAFASL010000487.1 GCA_019244535.1 Alphaproteobacteria bacterium | reverse complement strand
TCAACCGCGGCAATTCAGGCGGCCCGATGTTCAACATGGACGGGCAGGTTATCGGCATCAACACCGCGATCTACTCGCCGTCCGGCGGTTCTATCGGCATCGGCTTTGCGATCCCCTCCGCCCTCGCCAAAGCGGTCGTCGCCGAATTGCAGAACGAGCCTGACCACAACGTCCACCGCGGGTGGCTCGGCGTGCGCATCCAGGCAGTAACCGACGAGATCGCCGAAAGTCTCGGTCTCGATAAGGCACGCGGTGCGCTGATCGCCAGCGTCAGCGACGACGGCCCGGCGCAGGCCGCCGGAATTCAGGCCGGCGATGTGGTGTTGAGCTTCGACGGCCGCGAGGTGAGCGATATGCGGCGGCTGCCGCGGCTGGTCGCCGAGACGCCGGTCGGGAAGACCGTGCCCGTCACCTTGTGGCGCAAGCGGGCCGAGAACACCCTGCAGGTCAAGGTCGGCCGACTGGACGAGAGCGACCAACAGCAGGCCAACGCGCAGGATTCACCGAAGAAACCCGCGAAGAGTGATGCCGGGGTCGTCAAAACGCTCGGGCTGACATTGTCGGGCATCACGACGGATCTGAAAGAGAAGTTCTCCCTCTCGGACGATTCGAAAGGCGTCGTCGTCGTCGATGTCGCGAAGGACAGCCCGGCGGCTGTCAAAGGCGTGCGTCCGGGCGACTTGATCATGGAAGCCGCGCAGGAGGAGGTGAAGAGCCCGGGCGAAGTCAGCAGCAAGATCGAGGAGGCAAAAAAATCTGGCCGGAAGTCTATCTTGTTGCTGGTCGAGCGTCAGGGCGACCTGCGTTTCATCGCGCTGCGCCTCGATCAGAGTTGAAGCTCGGCGTCTAAGTCAGCCGATGACTTCGTCACGCCTGTAGCCTTGCGCATAAAGGAGGCCGGTCAGATCGGCGTGGTCGAGCCGCCATCGCGCAGTCGACGCAACGGCCGGCTTGGCGTGGAAGGCGACGCCGATACCGGCAGCACCCAGCATCGGCAAATCGTTGACGCCATCTCCCACAGCCATCGACTGCTGCAACGGAATACCGTGTTTCGCAGCCACCGTGAGCAGCGTTTGCCTTTTCGTCTCGCCGGTCACGATCGGCGGAGAAACAGTGCCCGCGATCCGCCCCGCCGACAGGTCGAGCCGGTTGGCGGCGATGTGATCGAAACCGAGCTCGACACCGATCGGTTCGGCGAAAACCCTGAAGCCGGACGACACGAGCGCCGTCACGGCTCCGATCCCTCGCATCGTTGCAATCAATTGCCGAGCCCCGGCCCGCAGCCGGATCCGGCGGGCCGCCTCTTCGAGCACGTGAGCCGGCAAGCCCGCCAGCAGCCGCACGCGTGCCTCGAGCGCGCCGGCGAAGTCGATCTCTCCATTCATCGCCCGCCAGGTAATCTCCGAGACTTCCTGTCGGCGCCCGATGAAATCGGCGAGCTCATCGAGCATCTCATTTTCTATGATCGTCGATTCGAGATCGGCGACGAGGAGGCGCCTGCGCCGGTGCTCGACCGGTTGGACGAGAAGATCGATTTCGGCTTCGCCGATCACCGTGCGTGCAGCGGCTTCGGCGGGCCCCGCGCTGGCAGCATCCAAAATCAGGTCGCACGCCTCGTCCGCCAGCCAGACCGGCTCGCCCGAAGCTCCGATTGCGGCGGCAACCGCGCCCGCTAGTCGAGGAAGGCTTTGCCGGCTATCGGCGGCAGCGATCAGGGTGAGGACGGTGGTCATCTAACGTCCTCCTACCCCGCCGGTTGGCCCCGTCACAAGCGGGCTCGCGCGAGCCGAGGCAGTGCGCCTCCGGTCCTCATAATCGCCGGACCAACAGCGAGCGGCAAATCGGCGCTCGCGCTCGAATTGGCCGCTGCGCTCGGCGGTACGATTATCAACGCGGATAGTCTGCAGACTTATCGCGATCTTCGGATCTTGACGGCGCGGCCCGACGAGGCCGCTGAAGCGCGAGTGCCACACCGGCTCTATGGCTTCCTTAACGCGGCCGAGCGCGGATCCGCGGCGCGCTGGTGTGCATTGGCTCTTGCCGAAATCGCCGAGGCGACGAGAGCCGGCCGCATCCCGTTGCTGGTCGGCGGTACCGGTCTCTACTTACGCGCGGTTAAAGAAGGATTGGCGCCGGTTCCCGAAATCCCGGCGGAGGTGCGCCAAGAAGCGATCAAAACGCATCGCGCGCTGGGCGGAGCCGCTTTTCGCGACCGGCTGGCGGAGCTCGACCCGGAGGCGGCTCGGTGTCTTTTCCCCGGCGACAGACAGCGCCTCGTTCGCGCCTATGAAGTCGTGCAGGCGACCGGTGTCACGATCGGGACCTGGCAGCGACAGGCGCAATCGGCGCCCGCTTACCGCTTCGGGATTATCTTGCTTATGCCGCCGCGCGATCAGCTTTATGCAGCGTGCGACGCCAGGTTTCTTCGGATGATTGATGCCGGGGCCCTTGGCGAGGCGGCGGCGATTTCCGCTCGCGGCCTCGATCCGACCCTCCCGGCGATGAAAGCCGTCGGTCTGCCCGAGCTTTTGTCGTACTTGCGCGGCGATATTCCGCTGGAGGCTGCGACTTCGGCGGCGCAACGCGCCACCAGGAGATACGCCAAGCGGCAAATAACCTGGTTTCGTCACCAAATGACACCTGACTTGGTACTCGAGGCGCAATTTTCGGAAAGTTTGCTGCGCTGCTCACGTCATTTTATTGATCGCTTCTTGTTGACCCCATCGGTGTAGCCGATTACGTTGCGCCCCCGCCCTGGAGTGCCAACTCCTCGGCGGCGTGGGCCCTTTGCGCCCGATATTGCTGCCGATGGAGGTTGTCATGGCGGCCGAGCCGTTGAGCGGAGCGGATATTGTCATCAAGGCTCTGGTGGACCAGGGCGTCGATGTCGTATTCGGCTACCCCGGCGGCGCGGTCCTGCCGATCTACGACTCGCTGTTCAAGCAGAACTCGCTGCGTCACATCCTGGTGCGCCACGAGCAGGGCGCGGTGCACGCGGCTGAAGGGTACGCCCGTTCGACCGGGCGGGTCGGGGTCGTGCTCGTGACGAGCGGCCCGGGTGCGACAAATGCTGTCACCGGCTTGACCGATGCATTGATGGACTCGGTACCGGTTGTCTGTTTGACCGGCCAGGTGCCGACGCATCTGATCGGCAATGATGCGTTCCAGGAGGCGGACACGACCGGGATCACCCGCCCTTGCACGAAGCACAACTATCTCGTCAAGGACGTCCGCGAACTCGCCCGTATGCTGCACGAAGCCTTTTACGTCGCAAAGAGCGGCCGCCCGGGCCCGGTCGTCGTCGATCTGCCAAAGGACGTGCTCTTCGCGCCGGGCCCCTACACCCCGCCCGAAGAGGTGCGTCACAAGAGCTACCGTCCCCAGTTGCGGCCCGACCCGGTGCGGATCAGCCAAGCCGTCGAGATGATCGCCCGGGCGAAACGCCCGTTGTTCTACGGCGGCGGCGGACTGATCAATTCCGGCCCCGAAGCCTGCGCCCGCTTCGCCGAATTGGTGCGGCTGACCGATGCGCCGTGCACTCTCACCCTGATGGGGCTCGGCGCATTGCCGGCCTCTGACCCGCACTTCCTCGGCATGGTCGGCATGCACGGGACCTACGAGGCGAATTTGGCGATGCACGGCTGTGACCTGATGGTCGCCGTCGGGTCGCGCTTCGACGATCGGGTGACCGGCCGGCTCAATGCCTTCTCCCCCGGCTCCAAAAAGATCCACATCGACATCGACCCGTCCTCGATCAACAAGAATGTGCGGGTGGATTTGCCGATCATCGGCGATGTCGGCGAGGCACTGTCCGCCATCCTGGCAGAGGGAGCCGCCAGTTTACATTGTGCCGACAGCGCAGCGAGAAGCGAATGGTGGCGGGCAATCGACAAGTGGCGGGCGCGCGACTGTCTGCGCTACGACCGCGGCCGGCGCGATCTGATCAAGCCGCAATACGCGATCGAGCGGCTCTACGAGTTTACACGGGATCGCGACGTCTACATCACGACCGAAGTCGGCCAACACCAAATGTGGGCCGCCCAGTTCTTCAAGTTCGACGAGCCGAACCGGTGGATGACGTCGGGCGGCCTCGGCACGATGGGGTACGGCTTGCCGGCCGCGATGGGCGTGCAGATCGCTCATCCCGAGGCGCTCGTCATCGACATCGCCGGCGAGGCTTCGGTGTTGATGAACATTCAGGAAATGTCGACGATCGCGCAGTATCGGCTCCCGGTTAAGGTGTTCATTCTCAACAACCAATACATGGGCATGGTCCGGCAGTGGCAGGAATTGCTGCATGGCGGCCGCTACTCGGAGAGCTATACCGCCGCGCTGCCCGATTTCGTAAAGCTCGCCGACGCCTTTGGCGCAGTCGGCAGGCGGGTCGAAGACCCGGCAAAACTCGACGATGCAATCCGCGAGATGCTCGACACGCATTCCGCATTCATTCTCGATGTCGCGGTCGACCCGGCCGAGAATTGCTTTCCGATGATCCCCTCCGGCGCCGCTCATAACGAGATGCTGCTCGGGCCCGAGGATGAGGCCGAAAAACCGGTCTCCGAGGAAGGCATGGTTCTTGTCTGATCTCCCGGGAGCTCCAATAAGGCAATCATTCTCAATGTCGCCCCCGCGAAAGCGGGGGCCCGGAATCCACCCCTGGCCTGAACAGGGGGCCGATTGCTCGTCGCTTGCCCTGGGTTCCCGCTCCCGCGGGAACGGCGATAAGTAGAGCTACAGCGGTGGTAGAGATCGAGCGACACACGATTGCAGTCCTCGTCGACAATGAACCGGGGGTGCTCGCCCGCGTCATCGGTCTGTTTTCCGGTCGCGGCTACAACATCGAGAGCCTGACTGTCGCCGAGGTGGATCGCGCGAACGGGCTGTCGCGGATCACGATCGTGACCACCGGCACCCCGATGATTATCGAACAGATCAAGGCGCAGTTGTCGCGGCTAGTGCCGGTGCACAAGATCCGCGATCTGACCGACGAGGGACCCTTTGTCGAGCGCGAGATGGCGCTGATCAAGATCGCCGGCAAAGGTGACGCGCGCATCGAAAGCTTGCGCCTCGCCGACATCTTCCGAGCCCGCGTTGTCGACTCGACGACGGAGAGCTTTGTCTTCGAGATGACGGGGTCGAGCGAGAAGCTCAACGCTTTCATCAATCTAATGGAACCCCTGGGACTGGTCGAGATATCGCGCACCGGCGCGGTTGCGATCTCGCGGGGGGCCGCAAGTTTTTAGGAGCGGCACGAAGCGAGCTGACCCCCTCTTCATGATAGGAGAGTGAGATGCGCGTGTATTACGACCGGGATGCGGATGTGAACCTGGTCAAATCGAAGAAAGTTGCGATCGTCGGATATGGCAGCCAGGGCCATGCGCACGCCAACAACCTGCGCGACAGTGGCGTCAAGGAGGTCGTGGTCGCGCTGCGGCCCGGCTCGGCTTCAGTTAAGAAGGCCGAGGAGGCGGGGCTACGCGTGATGACCTCGGCGGAAGCCGCCAAATGGGCGGACATCGTCATGGTGCTGACCCCCGACGAGTTGCAGGCCGCACTCTATGCCGGCGAGTTGCGGCCCAACATGCGCGAAGGGACCGCGCTCGCCTTCGCACACGGCCTCAGCATCCATTTCCGCCTGATAGAGCCGCGCCCCGATATGGACGTGTTTATGATCGCGCCGAAAGGGCCGGGGCACACGGTGCGTTCGGAATATCTGCGCGGTGGCGGCGTCCCGTGCCTCGTCGCGGTCGAGCAAAACCCGTCGGGCAACGCGCTTGAGATCGCGCTTTCCTACGCATCAGCGATCGGCGGCGGCCGCGCCGGTGTTATCGAGACGACTTTCCGCGAGGAATGCGAGACCGACCTGTTTGGCGAGCAGTCGGTGCTGTGCGGCGGGCTGACTTCGCTGATCCTCGCCGCTTTCGAGACCCTGGTCGAAGCCGGCTATGCGCCGGAAATGGCGTATTTCGAGTGCTGCCATGAGATGAAATTGATCGTCGACCTGATCTATGAGGGCGGCATTGCGAACATGCGGTATTCGATCTCAAACACCGCGGAATACGGCGACTACACGCGCGGCCCGAGGGTCATCGACAATCATGTCCGGGCCGAGATGAAAAGGATCCTGGCCGACATCCAGTCCGGCAATTTCGCGCGCGAGTGGGTGCTCGAAAACACCGCCGGGCAGCCCAGCTTCAAGGCGTTGCGCCGCCGCGCCGCCGAGCACGAAATCGAGAAGATCGGCGAGAAACTGCGCGCGATGATGCCGTGGATCGCCGAGAACCGGCTGGTCGACAAATCGCGGAACTAGGGCTGCTGCGCGTCCTACACGTCGCTGCGGAACTCTACCCGTGGGTCAAGTCCGGCGGGCTCGGGGATGTCGCCGCTGCGCTGCCCCCGGCGTTAAGCACGTTCGGCATCGATGTACGCCTGTTACTGCCCGGCTTTGCCGGATTTCTCGACGCTTTCACCGGGATCACCGATGTCGCGCGGCTGCGCACGCCTTATGCCGTTGAGCGCGTCCGGATTGGTCTGGCTCGCGTGCCGGGGTCGGCACCGCTGGCTTATTTGGCCGATCACTCGGGGTTCTATGACCGGCCGGGCAGCCCTTATGCAGATCCGGACGGGCGCGACTGGCCCGACAACCATCGGCGCTTCGGGCTCTTCGGCTGGGTCGCCGCGGAACTCGCGCGCGGTGCCGATCCCAGCTGGCGCCCCGAAATTCTGCACATCCACGACTGGCACGCAGGCCTCGCGCCGGCATATCTCAGCGCCCGCCGTCCGGACTCCAACCATGTTACAACTGTATTTACCGTCCATAATCTCGCCTATCAGGGCCTTTTTCCTGCCGTCCTGTTTCCCGAACTCGCTTTGCCGCCCGAGTTCTTTTCAATCGACGGGGTCGAATTCAACGGCGCGGTGTCATTCATCAAGTCCGGGCTATTCTATGCCGACCGTCTCACGACGGTGAGCCCTACTTATGCTCGCGAGATACAGACCCCGGCATTCGGCTGCGGTCTCGAAGGACTGTTGCGTAGCCGAAGCCATGAACTGACGGGGATCCTGAACGGCGTGGACCCGAGCATTTGGGATCCCCGGCACGATCCGATTTTGCCGCAATCCTACGGCGCCGAGAATGCTGCGTCTGGCAAGCGCGCCGCAAAGGCGGCGCTGCAGCGCCGGCTGGGGTTGGCGGATTGCGACGACGGGCCGTTGTTTGGCGTGGTGAGCCGGCTGACGCCGCAGAAGGGGCTCGATCTCCTGCTCGCGTGCTTTCCTGAAATTATCGCTGATGGCAGCCGCATCGCGATCCTCGGTTCCGGTGACGGCGATCTGGAGCAGGGCTTTGCGCGGGCGGCTGCCGAGCACAATCGCGAGATTGCGGTCGAGATCGGTTATGACGAGGCGTTATCCCACCTGATCATCGCGGGCGCTGATGCGGTTCTGTTGCCGTCGCGTTTCGAGCCCTGCGGTCTAACCCAGCTCTACGCGTTGCGTTATGGCACGCTGCCCGTAGTGCGCCGGGTCGGCGGCTTTGCCGATACGGTTGTAGACGCGACAGCGGTCACGCTCGCTGACGGCAGCGCCACCGGCTTTGCGTTTGACGATGAGAGCCCGGCGGCGTTGATGTCGGCAATTCGGCGGGCGGACGTGCTTTTTCGCGAGCCCGCGGTGTGGCTGCGCATGATGCACCAGGCAATGGCACAGGATTTCAGCTGGTCCGCCGCGGCGCGCCGCTATCTCTCAGTCTATCGCGAACTGCGGCCGGATCTAGCGCCTTAGTCCTTGGCGCGCTCGAGGTAGCTCCCGTCGGCGGTGCTGACAACGATGCGGGTGCCAGGGCCGATATGCGGCGGGATCATCACGCGGCGGCCATTTTCGAGCTTCCCCGGCTTGTAGGAGGATGAGGCCGTCTGGCCACGCACGACGGGATCGGCTTCGACGACCTCCACGACCACATTCGGCGGCAGCTCGACCGAGAGCGCGGAGCCCTCGTGCAGCATCACCTGGCAGACCATTCCCTCGCTCAAAAAATCCGCTGGGTCGCCGATCGTCTCGCGCGGGATCGCGATCTGCTCGAACGTGTCGTTGTCCATGAAGGTCGCCAGTCCGCCATCCATAAAAAGAAATTGCATCTCCTTCTCGTCGAGGCGGACCCGCTCGACGGTCTCCTGGGTACGGAACCGCTCGTTGAGTTTCGTCCCCCCTCGCAGATCGCGCAGCTCGACCTGCGCAAACGCTCCGCCCTTGCCAGGCTGAACCAATTCGCGCTTCAACACGAGCCAGAGCTTGTTCTGGTGCTCGAGCACGTTACCCGGCTTGATGTCGATCGCATTAATTTTCATTGGCAGGATCTCGGGAGGGCGCTGGATGTATCGCTGACCTTAACATAGGGCGGCGCACCAGAAAGAACGAGGGCAGTATAATGCAGGAATGGTGGCGACCCGCTCACTTCGCGTCGCGCCGTGCGGCGCTCGAACGGCGGGAGCGGATCCGCACCGCAGTACGCAGCTTTTTTGCCGAGCGCAAATTTGCGGAAGTGGAGACGCCGGCCTTGCAGGTGAGCCCGGGACTCGAACCTCATCTGAGGGCCTTCGCCACGGAACTTCATGACCAAGGAGAAGTTGGGTTCGCCCTCCGCTACCTCCACACCTCGCCGGAACTCGCGATGAAGAAGCTGCTCGTCGCCGGGATGCCGCGGATCTGGCAATTGGCCCACGTGTTCCGCGACAGCGAGCGCAGTGCGACGCATCACCCGGAATTCTCGATGCTCGAGTGGTATCGTGCCGGCGCTTCCTATCGCGATTTGATGGATGAATGCACCGCGCTGGTCCGCATCTGCCAGAATGCCGCGGACGCTGCCGCCCTGACCTGGCGCGGCCACACCGCAGATGCGATGCGCGAATGGCAACGTATCAGCGTGGCCGAAGCCTTCGATCGGCATTGCGGTCTGGATCTGCTGTCAACGGCTCCGGATCCATTGCACCCCGACACAGACCGGCTTGCCGCCGCCGCGAGCGGAATTGGGATCGCGCCCCATCCGGGCGACGACTGGGAGACCTTGTTTTTCCGCATCTTCCTCGAGTGCATCGAACCTCGGCTCGGCCTGGGCGCGCCGACCATCCTTTATGATTATCCGCTCTCAATGGCGGCATTGGCGCGTGGTCATCGAGACGATCCTCGCCTTGCCGAGCGCTTCGAGGTCTACATTTGCGGGCTCGAGCTCGCCAATGGTTTCGGCGAGCTGACCGATGCTGCAGAGCAGCGCGCCCGTTTCCTCGCCGATCAGAGTCGCAAACAACAACTCTACGGACAGACCTACCCGATCGATGAGGATTTCCTGGCCGCACTCGAATACGGCTTGCCTGATTGCGCCGGCATCGCCCTTGGCTTCGACCGGCTCGTGATGCTGGCTAGTGGGGCTGGCGACATCGAAGAGGTGTTGTGGGCGCCGGTGCTCTGACCGCTACGGATGGATTACGGTCTCAGCGCGATTGACAACAAAGGCTTCGTGACGGTTCAGGAAGTCGACGGTCACCTCCGCGAACGCCTCCGGCCGCTCCGTGCTGATCGCGTGACCCGCGTCGTAAACAAAGACCAGGTGGCAATTGGGCAGAAGCTGCTTGTAAAAGCGGCCCATCTCGGGCGGGATTGCGCAGTCGAGAGTCCCGAACAGTACAAGTACTGGCATCGCCAGACCCTTTAATCGGTTTTCGAGGTCGGTGTCGCGGTCGGGCCCGCGCAGGCGCGCGACGAGCGCGCGCATCTTCGCCTGGATCGCCGGGTCCGGTTCGGGTAACGGGTCGTATCGCTCTGGATGTGCATAGAACCCCCGTGCCATCGCCTGAGGCGAACCGGAGGGGGGCTCGGAGCCAACCGGGCGGATCGCGGCCGGTGCTTCCAGCACCAGGGCTTCAACCCGTTCCGGTTCTTGCACCGAGAGCCACAGCGCGACCTTGCCGCCAAACGAGGTGCCGATCAGGCCGAACTTGTTGATGCCGAGCTGCCGCGCCGCGGCGGCCATGCTTCCAGCCAACTCTGCCATCGTCTTCGTTCGCGTGTTCTCGGGCGACGAGCCGAACCCCGGCATCTCGAACGCAATCACGCGGAATTCCCGGCTCAGCAGATCATACCCGCGGGTCAGGCGCATGCCGCTGGCGCCATGGAGATGAATGAGCGGCTTACCCTGTCCCGCTTCCATGTACCGGATACGAAATCCGTCTGCCTCGACCCAACCTTCACGAAATAGCGGGTTTGGGGTCTGCATCGATGCCACTATCGCGGCTCTCTCACATGTCCCCGATGCGCGGCAGAACCTTTTTCCCGAATAATTCGAGGGCGCACATCATGCCATTGACATCGCCGGTGCCGGGGTCCTGCAACGACAAATCGACGATGCCGGCCCCGACCTCCTCACGACAACGCCGGAGCTGCTCGACAATCCGGTCTGGTCCACCGCAGAAGCTGATCGGCAGCACGCCCCCGACATTCGCGGGCCGTCTTTCGCCGGCAATGTTGCGTGTCGTATCCGACTGAAGCAGCGCCTCGCGCAGTCCGGGACGCACCGGGAACGGCGCCTGCTTGTCGCGCCGGGCCAATGCCTCCTCGGCCGCGTCGTCAGTATCAGCCAGGATCATGTTGGCGCGGTAGATGATGTCGTCCGGACCGGGTTCCCAGCCATATTCGGCGCATCGTTCGCGGTAATAGCGCGCCGACTTCGCCATCAGTTCGAACGAACCGTAGGAGAGGCCGATCCCGAGGCGGTGACGCGCGGCGAATTCACCGGCCTCGGCGCTCGTGCCGAGGGCATAGGTCGGCGGGTGCGGCTGACATTGCGGACGCGGCCAGATCGATACCGTGCGGTACTGGAAATACCGCCCCTGCCAGCCGAAGGGTTGCGGCTCGGTCCACGCCTTGAGGATCAGTTCCATCCCCTCGTCAGTCCGCTCGCGTGATTCCTTCGGATTGAGGTCGTAGCTCAAATATTCGTTGGTGGTACCGCGCAATAATCCGACGACGACGCGTCCCGGAGCCATCGTATCAAGCATCGCCAGTTCCTCGGCAACCCGGATCGGGTTGCTGACCGGCACGATCGGCCCCAGCAAAGCGATCTTTATCTTGTCGACCCGCGCCGCGAGATAAGCGGCCGAAACGACCGGCGAGGGGGTCAGGATGCGCGGCGAATAATGGTGCTCGGAGACACTAACCCAATCGAAGCCGAGCTCCTCGACAAATCGTGCACGCTCGACCATGCCGCGATAGGCTTCGGCCCCCGTCTCGGGGTCGTAAGATCCGGCCGGCACCGGCCATTCGCGCGGCAAGTCCGGCGGCGGCACATAACGGCCGGTTTCGAAATATGAGACTTTCATCAATCGACCCCGCGAACTCGCCGGCGGAGGCAGACCGGAACGAGGCCTGCCGATGTCAAATTACCCTTGGGCTTCCGCGCAGTCCACGCCGTTCGGACCTACGGCAGACTGCTTCGAGGGTTGTTTTCCTCGCCAAGGTTGACACGAAGGGCGTCTTAGACGACTAAAATCCGCCGGTTTCCAATCAACGGCCATCACCGGTGTGTTCGGGGGAAGGCTCCGATGGTTGGGGGGACAGGGTAGATATCCGCGCGCGCCGACCGCAATCGCTCAACCGGTCGGCGGGTCTGCGACATCGGGGATCTATGGCATACCTAAAATTTGACTCTGCCGCACAGGTAAAGAAGGCTAGGCTGGCAAAGGTCGTCGAAGTTCTTCCTCGGATTGCAAATTTTGTTCTTGCGCTATGACTGACGAATCCATAGCGATCGTCGGAGCGTCTTGCCGATTCCCCGGGGCCGAAAACCTCGAGGAATTCTGGCAGCTGCTGGTATCGGCGGAGGACGCCGTGGCTGAGGTCGATGACCGGCGGTGGTCGACACGACTCTATTACCACCCCGATCGTGCGGAACCAGGCAAAAGCTATACTTGGTCAGCTGGGCTGATTACCGGTGTCGACCTCTTCGAGCCCTCCTTTTTTGGAATCTCGCCGCGTGAAGCGACGCAGATGGACCCTCAGCAGCGATTGCTGCTCGAGCTCGTTTGGCACGCCTTCGAGGACGCTGGCATCCCACCCAGCAAGGTGGCGGGTTCGGCGATCGGCGTTTATGTCGGCGCCTCGGCGACCGACTATTCCGATCTGAGATTGGGAGACCCGGCGGGCGCGGACTCCTACTTCATGACGGGCAGCACGCTCAGTATCCTGGCGAACCGCATTTCCTATATCTTCGATTTGCGCGGGCCAAGCCTTGCGATCGATACGGCTTGCTCGTCATCACTTGTCGCCCTTCACCACGCCTGCGAGGCGATTCGGAGCAACAGGATCACCGGCGCGATCGTCGGCGGCGTCAACCTTTTGCTCGCGCCATATCCATTTATCGGGTTCTCACGGGCATCGATGCTCTCCCGGCGCGGGCGTTGCTTTGCCTTTGACGAGAGGGCAGACGGCTACGTTCGTGGAGAAGGCGGCGCTGTCATCATTTTGAAGCCGCTCGCCGACGCGCTGGCCGCTCACGACCCAATCCGAGGGATAATACGCGCTTCCGGGGTCAATTCGGACGGCCGCACAATCGGTTTGTCACTTCCAAACGAGTTGGCTCAGACCTCGCTGTTGCGGACGGTGTATGACAGCGCGCGGGTTGCTCCAGACGAACTTGCGTTTTTCGAAATGCACGGCACCGGTACCGCGGCGGGAGACCCGATTGAGGCCGCCGCGGTCGGACACTCGCTCGGGCACCGCCGGTCGATTCCATTGCCCATCGGATCGGTCAAAACCAATATCGGCCACCTGGAGCCGGCCTCAGGCATGGCAGGTCTCCTCAAGGCGGCGCTGGCGCTCGATCGGGACATCATCCCGCCCACCATTCATTGCGAGAAACCGAACCCGAAAATCCCGTTTGCGGAGCTGAAGCTCCGGCTGGTTCGAGAGGCTGAGCCGGCAAAGGTGAATGAGCGACCCTATGCCGGCATCAACTCCTTCGGGTTTGGCGGGACCAACGCGCATGTGGTGCTCGCCCGACCGCCCCGGCACGAGCAGGGGTCGGCCGCAGGATCGTTGCCGCCGCTCGTTATCTCGGCACAAACCGAAGCATCGCTCCGCCTGCTCGTTCAAAAGTGGCAAATAACGCTCGCCGGGGCTCCGACCGACGAAGTGCCAGCGCGGCTGCGGGCCGCCGCCCGCGGGCGGGACCACCACTCGCACCGGCTGGTCGCGCTCCCGCAGGACCCGGTGACCACCGCTCAGTCGCTCGCTGGTTTTCTCGCTGATGAGTCCGCTCCGTTCCTAATCACCGGCACCGGCGTGCGGGAAGGCAAGCTGGCCTTCGTGTTTTCGGGAAATGGGGCGCAATTTGCGGGTATGGGCCGCGATGCCTTGCACAATAACTGGGTTTTTCGCGGGGCGGTCGAACACCTCGACCGACTGCTCCTCCCGGAACTCGGGTGGTCGCTGGCCGCGCTTCTCGACGGCCGCGCCGATGCCCAAACGATGGAGCGCGCCGATGTCGCACAGCCGCTCCTCTTCGCGGTTCAGGTCGGCATCGTCGAGGCCTTGCGCGAGACCGGTGTCAGCGCCTCGGGATATCTGGGCCATAGTGTGGGCGAGATCGCGGCAGCCTGGGCCGCGGGTGCGTTATCGCTCGCTGAAGCGGGGCGAGTGGTATTGGCTCGTAGCCGGCACCAACAGCGTACCCAAGGAAGGGGGCGCATGGCGGCGCTCGCGCTTGCTCCCGCCGCGGCTCGCGACCTTCTCAACGAGATCGGGAGTCAGGCGGAGATCGCCGCCCTGAACGCAGCGAACTCTGTGACGATCTCCGGGCCCGGTCCCGAAATCGAGCGGTTGGAAGCAGAGGCGAAACGGCGCGGTCTATGGTTTCGGCCGCTCGACCTCGATTTCGCGTTTCATTCCAGAGAGATGGAACCGATCCGCGAGGATTTGCTCGACAGCCTCGCAGACCTCTCATCCAAAGCGCCGACCGCAAAACTGATATCGACAGTGACGGGCGAGCCGGTTGAGGACGATCCTCTCGATGCCGGATATTGGTGGCGCAACATACGCAGCCCGGTGCGCTTTGCCGACGCTGTCGGGCGCCTTACCGGCGACGGTTACCGCATTTTTCTCGAGATCGGCCCCGCGGCGATCCTGCAGTCCTATCTCACCGACGCCCTGCGCACCGCGAGAGTTGATGGCCGCGTACTCGCTACGCTGTCCCGCAAACCCTGCGACGGCGACCCATTTCCGGTCATCGCCGCGAACTGTTATGTCGCCGGGTATGATATTACGCGCTCAGCTTGCTTTGACGGGACGGCCGATCCGCGAGGATTGCCACTCTATCCTTGGGACCGCCAGAGCTTTTGGTTTGGCCTCACGGCCGAAGCAGCCGATCCGGTAAATCCGCCATTTGACCATCCGCTTCTCGGCTTTCGTCAGCGGGGTCCGATGCCCTGCTGGATTAATCATCTCGACGAGCAAGTGCTGCCGTGGATCGGCGATCATGCGATCGAAGGACTGCCGGTTCTTCCCGCAGCGGCGATTTTAGAGATGGCTTGCGCGGCGGCCCGATTTCAGTGGCCTGAGGCTGCGGCAATCGAACTGCGAGATCTCGAACTACGCCGCCCGTTGCCATTCGATAAGGGTCGCATGCGCGAGATCCGCGCCCTGATCAGCTCCGAGGAAGGCGATTGGGAGCTGGCAAGCCGACCGCGCTTGTCGAACGAGGCGTTGACGCTTCTCGCTGTCGGGCGTCTCGGCGCCGCGACCGACACTCGCCGGCTGCTGCCTGTCTGGGATAATAAACCGACGCAACATCGGATCGATCAGCAACATCTATACGATTTGGCGCGGCTGGCAGGTCTCGATTACGGCGATCAGTTTCGAACCGTGCGCCTAATCGAGATTACCGGGCCCAAAACGGCGGTCGCACACCTCGACCCCTCACCGATCGCCGAGGATGTCGATCGCTATCTGGTTCACCCCGCCCTGCTTGATGGCGCCTTGCAGGCGCTGATCGGTATCCTTGCCCGCGACCATAACCGGCTTCGGGGCTTGACCTTTCTTCCTTGGCGTTTCGGTCGCGTCCGGTTTATGGCGCCGTTCGGAAGGCCTCCGCTACGCGCCGAGCTGACGCTCACCTGGATTGGCGTCCGCTCGATGGCTGCCGATATCGTGCTCTGCGACAGCGGCGGAGAAGTCCTGGCGGAACTTGCAGACTGCTGGTTCCGTCGCGTTGACCTGACGCATGGGGCGCCCGTCGATGCACGCGCGCTGCGCGTCGATCTTGTTCCAGCGCCGATGACTGCGTCTCCTGTTCCCGCGGCGTTGGAGCGCTTTGGCGCCGTGTTACTGCGCCTTGCCGATGGTCGCGCGCCAGATCCCGCGCGCCGCGAACAGGCTCTGCTTCTCGACGCGTTGATCGCCTCTGTGGCGCTTCGATCGATGTGCTTCGTCGATGCCGGCCGCTCCTTCACGATCGACGAACTCATCGAGAGCGGGCAGATTGCACCATCCTCCCGCGAAATCGCGGAATGGGCGCTTCGCCTGCTTGAGCGGTTTGGTAGTGCGGCCAGGGTCGGATCGGAATGGCGGATAGCGGCAATTACCGACCTGCCCGACACCGAAGGAGTCTGGCGCCTGCTGCTCGCCGATGCGCCGGATTTGGTTGCCGAACTCGCCCTCACAGCCGCTGCCGTCGACAACCTCCCAAAAATTCTCGCGGACGGCCCGCAGTCGACCGAGCCCGCGCTTGCTTCCATGACCCAGCATCTGCTGCACGCCTCACCCTCCAGCAGTACCTGTATTGGCCTGCTGTGCGACGCGCTGCAAGAGATCGCGGCGAACTGGCCCCGCGGCCGACCGTTGCGCATTCTAGAACTAGGCGTGAGCGGCGGTGGGGCGATACGCCGCCTGCTCAACCGCCTCGGGCAATTGGGTGTTGCGCTAAGCTACGTGGCAACGAGTGGCGATCCCGACCAGACCGCGCGGCTTTCATTTTTCGCGGAATCGTTCGCCGGGGTCTCGGTCGAGCGTTGGTCGCCGCAGGACGGTACAGAGGCTCTCGATCAACCGCCCTTCGACATTATCCTGGCGATTAACGCTTGTGCGCGCTTGCAGCTCGATGCCGAGCGGTTTGCGGATCTCGATAAACTTCTCGCCCCAAACGGTCTCTTTGTCGCGGTGGAGCCCGAACCAAATCCGCTATGGGACATGGTGCTCGGCCAGGGCGCCGAATGGTGGAGGACCGGGTCAGGAGCCGGCGACCGGTCGCCGCTCCGTTCGGGCGAGGAGTGGTGCGGCGAACTCACCGCCGCGGGATTTCGGTCTGCTGATGCGACATCGGATGCTTTGTCGCCATGGCCATGCGCAATTTTCTGGGGCATCGCCCCATCTCAACAGGGGCCTCCTCGAGCGCGGCCGAAACAGCCGCGCTCGGTTCTGCTGGTGGGGGGCGTATCCTCCCTAGCAGCCGCATTGCAGGATCACCTGCCTGAGGCCGGCTTTCGCGTCGCGCTCGCCAGCGAAAACGATCGGTTTGTCACCTCGTCATCCGAACAAGGCGATAGCACGCTGCCGCAAACCATCATCTTTTTGATGGCAGAATCCTGCATTGGCGATCCGGTCGAGCTCATCTCGGAGCAGACCGCCTCGTTGGCGCAAGTCGCGACCAAGGCAGCGGAGCACCGGGCAGAACTTTGGGTAATCACCAGCAACGCCCAGCAGCCGCCCGAAGGAGCGCAACAAACCGCAGCCCTAGTCGGCGGCGCGATGTGGGGTTTCGCGCGTGTGCTCGCGAACGAGATACCCGGGATCTCGCTGCGGTTGATCGATCTGCCCGGCACTCTCGGGATCGATCGCCGCGTCCGGCAAATTGCTGCCGAGTTGTCGGGAGACCTCTCGGATGACGAGATCGTCTGGACGATCGACGGGCGGCACGTGTTGCGCGTGCGCCGCGGTTTGCCGCCGCGTTTCGCCCAGCCCTCCGATCTCCTGACACTAGGGAGCCGCCACCCCGGAGGTCTCGATGCTCTTACCTGGGAGCTTGCCGCGCCACAGCCCGTCGGGTCCGGTCAGGTCGACGTCGAGGTGCACGCTGCGGGACTCAATTTCCGCGACATGATGTGGGCGATGGGGTTGCTGCCCGAAGAGGCCCTGATCGACGGGTTCGCCGGACCTACCTTTGGGCTGGAGTGCGCTGGCGTCATCCGATCGCTTGGTCCCGAGGTCGAAGGCTGGGAAGTCGGCGACCGCGTGATGGGTTTCGCTCCCGCCTCGCTCGGCACACGCGTCGTGACGACGGCCGATGCGCTGGCGCCGATCCCGCCAAACACGAGTTTTAGGGCAGCCGCAACCATTCCGGTGACCTTCGTTACCGCCAGATACGCGCTGGGCCATCTCGCCAAGCTCGCGCCCGGCGAGTACGTCCTCATTCATGCCGCGGGCGGCGGTGTCGGGCTGGCAGCCATCCAGTATGCCAAGCAGTGCGGCGCGATCGTGATCGCCACCGCCGGGTCGGAGGTGAAACGCTCGTTCCTGCGGCTGGCCGGCGCCGACCATGCCCTCGACTCGCGCGACCTCGGCTTTTGCAACGACGTGCTTGAAATTACCGGCGGGCAGGGCGTCGATGTCGTGCTCAATTCTTTGAGCGGCGAGGCGATGGAGCGGAGCCTTGAGGTCCTGAGACCCTTTGGCCGTTTCCTTGAACTCGGCAAACGCGACCTTTACCTGAACCGCCGTATTCATTTGCGGCCGCTACGCCAGAACATCTCCTATTTTGCAATCGATATCGACCAGTTGCCGATCCGCCGGCCCGAACTCGCGCGCGAATTGCTGAGCGAGGTCTCCGCTGCTCTGTCCAACGGCGAAATCCGCCCGCTTGCTCATCGAATTTTTTCTTTTGGGGAGCTCGATGACGCGATTCGACTGATGCAGTCGTCGGCTCATATCGGCAAGCTCGTTCTCGAACCGCAAGCCAATGCGGGCGTGCGTCTTCCTGAACCTCCCGCAGTAACGCTGCGCGCCGATGGAACATATCTGGTCACCGGTGGCGTTGCCGGGTTCGGCTTCGAGGCGGCGCGCTGGCTGGTCTCGCACGGAGCCGGCGCGATCGCGTTGATCAGCCGCCGCGGTTCCGAGACCCCCGGAGCCAAAGCGAGGATCATGGAGCTCGAAGCCGCCGGCGCCACGGTCCGCGTGTATAGCGCCGACGTTGCTGACCGTGATTCTATAGCCGCGGCTCTCAAGACTATACGGGAGGCCTTACCGCCGCTGCGCGGAGTCCTTCATGCCGCCTCGGCGATCGATGATGGCCTCGCCTCGGAAATCGAACCCGCACGGGTACGGATGGTGCTGCGGCCCAAACTTGGCGGAGCGCTCGCTCTTGACACCCTGACGCGCGAGGATCCAATCGAATTGTTTCTGCTGTTTTCCTCTGCGACCACGTTGGTTGGCGCGCCCGCACAGGGGGCCTATGTTGCCGCGAACGCCGGCCTCGAAGCGTTGGCGCGGCGACGGCGGGCCGAGGGGTTGCCGGCGCTCGCAGTGGCCTGGGGTCCGATCGCCGATGTCGGCTATCTCGCCGAGAGGCCGGAGACTCGTGATGCGCTCGCGCGGCGGCTGGGTGCGAAGCCCATCCCAGTCGCCGAGGCGGTGGCGGGCCTGCCGGCGATGATCGCGAGCGGATTACCGGTCGTTACTTTTGGCGAAACCAACTGGACCGAAGCCCGCCGGTTCTTGCCGATCCTCGCCGGCCCGCTATTTTCGGAACTCCGCACGAGCGGAACGATGTCGCCATCCGACGAGTCGATTAGCGAGCAGCTCGCCAATCTTGACCCGGAAGAAGCACTGGATCTTCTCAAGACGATCGTTGCCGAGGAAGCGGCGACAATTTTGCGCTTGTCGGCGGGCGGCATCGATCCGCTTCGTCCGCTCTCGGAAATGGGAATGGATTCGTTAATGGCGGTCGAACTTCGTCTCTCGCTCGAAGGCCGCCTTCGGATCGATCTGCCGCTGGTTTCTCTTGCCGAGGGAACGAGCGTGGCGTCGATAGCAGAACGTTTCGTGGGAGCGCTCTCTACGGCATCGAAAGATAGTAAAGATAGTGATGTCATCGCCCTGGTCGCGCGACACGAAGGTGCGGATGGGTCGCCGTTGCAAAGAGGCGGTAGAGAGACAAATTCGACGATGATTGACCCGAAATCAGTGGCCGCAGAATAACGCATGGAGCCGCGGCGCAATCTGTTCGGCCTTTCGGCTCAGGCCAAGGCGCTGCTCATTGAAAAGCTTTCGTCGACGGCCTCGACGAGATCCTCGCGCGTCACGCGGCGTCTCGCGCCGGAGAGTGAGGATCGTACCGGCCGCCTGGACGTGTCGGAGCTGGAGGGTTTTCGAGAAATTCGGATGATCCGGGAAGCCGCGGAATTCCTCGGCATCGCCGACCCATTCTTCCGTGTGCACGACGGTATTGCCAGCGCCGAGACAACGATCGACGGCCGCAGTTACGTGAATTTTGCGTCGTACAACTACATCGGGCTGAACGGGCATCCAGATATCGTCGCTGCGGCGAAGTCAGCGATCGACCGATATGGGACTTCCGTCTCGGCAAGCCGGCCGGTCTCCGGCGAGCGCCCGGTTCACCGCGACCTCGAACACGCGCTGGCTCGTATCCATGGTAGCGAGGATTGTGTCGCGCTGGTTGGCGGGCACTCGACCAACGTCACGGTCATCGGTCATCTGCTCGGTCGCGACGACGTGATCGTGCACGACGCTCTGATCCACAACAGCATCGTCCAAGGCGCCACCCTTTCCGGGGCGCGACGGGTGCCCTTTCCGCATCTCGACCATGAGGCCGCCGACCGGCTGCTGCGCGAAACGCGGCCGCGCGGTGGCCACGCGCTCCTCGTCATCGAGGGCCATTACAGCATGGATGGGGATATCCCCGATCTGCCCGCGTTTATCGCCGTCGCGCGCCGCAACCGAGCCTGGCTGATGGTCGACGAGGCGCACGCAATCGGCGTGCTCGGTCCGCGCGGTTTCGGCAGCGCCGACCGGTTCGGCGTCGACCCCGGCGAGATAGATATTATATGGATGGGCACGCTCAGTAAGAGCCTGGTGTCCTGCGGCGGTTACATCGCCGGCAGCAAGGAGCTGGTCGACTACCTGAAGTTGATGGCGCCGGGGTTTGTTTTTTCGGTCGGGATGGCCCCGCCGGCCGCCGCCGCAGCGCTCGCCGCACTGGAATTGCTCGAACGCGAGCCGGAACGGGTGCGCCGGCTCAATGACCGGGCCGCTTTATTCCTCCGGCTCGCGCGGGAAGGCGGTCTCGATGTCGGCGGCTCGATCGGCGCCTCGATCGTGCCGATTGTCACCGGCAGCTCGATCCGCGCCGGGCGCCTCGCCCACGCAATGTTCGAGCGCGGAATAAATGTCCAGCCGATCCTCTACCCGGCGGTGCCGGAACGAGCCGCCCGGCTACGCTTCTTCCTGACGGCCTCGCATACCGAGGAGCAGATCAGAGATACCATCGCGATATTGCTGGAGGAGAGCCGTCGTGTCGCGTCGGAGCCGAGCGATTTGGCGGCGGTCGCGCGGCACCTCGGGGCATCGCGCCTGTCGTCTTGATAAGCAGTAAATCCGACGTTTATCACCGCAGCCGGAAGTAGTGCACGCTGAACAACTCGGCTGGGTCGGTCCAGGTGTCGACGGGCCGGAAGCCGGCGCGCGCGGCCAACGCGCGAAATTCCCCCACCGAATATTTATATGAATATTCGGTGTGAACCAGCTCATCTTTCGCAAAATAAAAGCGCTGTCCGGCAATCCGAGCCGATTGATCGGCAAGGCTCCGGGCATAGATTTCGACCCGGCCTTCGGCATCGCTGTACAACGCCAGATGCTCGAACCGATCGATGTCGAGGTCACCGTCGAGCTCACGGTTGACCCGTTCCAGGAGATTCAAGTTGAACGCGGCGGTCACTCCGGCGCGGTCATTGTATGCCGCCTCCAGAATATCGGTGTCCTTCTTCAAATCGACCCCGACCAGCATTTCACCCCCTGCCCCTAGAATCCGAGCGTAGTTGGTGAGAAACGCCACCGCCGCCTCGGGCTCAAAATTCCCGATCGTCGAGCCGGGAAAAAACCCGATCCGTTTGCCACCGGCTCCAGGTAGCGGAGGCAAACGGAAAGGACGGGTGTAGTCGGCGCAAACGGCGATGACCGGCACCGAAGGAAAATCTTCCGCCAAGCTGATAGCGGCATCGCGCAGATGTTCTCGCGAGATGTCGACCGGAACATAGGCCGCCGGCCGGTCAAGTGCCTGTAGGAGAATGCGAACCTTTTGGCTACCGCCGCTGCCAAACTCGATCAGCCGGCAGTGCGGGCCGATCTGCGCGGCAATATCAGTCGAATAGTCCTCCAGGATCGCGATCTCGGTACGGGTCGGATAGTACTCGGGGAGACGGCAGATTTCCTCGAACAGCGCCGAACCGCGGGCATCGTAGAAGAACTTGCAAGGTATCCGCTTAGTAGCGCGCCCCAGCCCGGTCAGCACTGCATCGCGAAAGCTTTCTTCTCCGGGCGCCAGGTCGTGGAAAGTAAAGCTCGCGCCATTTTTCATCGAATGTCCTCCGCCAGCCGTAATCCGGCGAAAGCCCAACGCGCCGAAGGCGGAAAAAAGTTGCGGTAAGTGGCCCTGACGTGCCCTGGCGGAGTAACTGCCGCCCCACCGCGGAGCACA
>JAFASL010000490.1 GCA_019244535.1 Alphaproteobacteria bacterium | reverse complement strand
TCGGCAACCTAGTCGCCGGCGGTGCCGGCAAGACCCCGGTCGTTCTGGCCCTGGCTCAGTGGCTCGCATCGCGTCGTATCGCAGTGCATATTGTAACGCGCGGCTACGGCGGTAGCCTTGGCGGACCCGTGCGGGTCGACCCGGCCGGGCACGACGCCGCAGCGGTCGGCGATGAGGCGCTGTCGCTCGCGGCGGCTATGCCGTGCTGGGTGGCGCGCGACCGGGCCGCAGGCGCCCGCGCCGCTGTCGCGGCGGGAGCGCAATTGGTATTACTTGATGATGGGTTCCAGAACCCCGGCATCACCAAAACCTTATCTCTCCTCGCCGTCGATGCCGGGTACGGTTTTGGCAACGGACGGGTGATCCCGGCAGGTCCGTTACGTGAGAACCTCGCGCGCGGCCTCGCCCGCGCCGATGCCGTGATTTTACTCGGCGCCGATGCGCGGGGTGCGGAGTCGCTCGGGCTAGACCCGACTTTGCCTGTTCTGCGCGCCGCTCTGCGGCCGGTTGCCGGGGAGCGGCTCGCCGGCAGGCGTCTTTTGGCCTTCGCCGGGATCGGCCGTCCCGAAAAGTTCTTTGCGACAATTCGGACACTCGGTGCCGAACTCGTTGGCACTCGCTCGTTTCCCGATCATCATCCGTATCGCACTGCGGAGATCGACCGGCTGCTGCGCGCCGCCGATCAAGCGCAAGCGCACCTGATCACGACGACGAAGGACATCGTCCGAATGCCCGCGGCAGTGCGGCCGGCAATAGATGTCCTCGAGGTCGAAATCCACTGGGCCGATCCGGACGCGCTTGCTGAATTGCTTGGACCCGTCGCTGCCGTTTGAGAAGCTGATGCGCGTGCCGAGCCGCTGGCGAACTGGTGTTGCTCACCGGTTGGAGGGGTGGGGAGCGGCGCTGTGCTTCGGCGCCTTCGGATTGGTGCCGCTCGAATGGGCATCGGCGGTCGGCGGCGCTCTGGGTCGCACAATTGGCCCACGGCTGGGCATCACCAAGCGCGCCAGGCTCAATATCGCTCGTGCCTTGCCGGAGCTTTCGCAAGCCGAGGTTTCACCCCTCATAGCCGGCATGTGGGACAATCTCGGCCGGGTCGTCGCCGAGTACCCGCATTTGCGGCGAATCCGCGTTTTCGAGCCCGGCGGCAGAGTCGAGACGCGGGGCTTCGAGCACATAGACCGCGCGGTCGCCACCGGCCGCCGCATGATCATCTTCTCCGGCCACATCGCCAATTGGGAGATCGGCATGCTGGCCGCAGTGCAATACGGGATTTCGGTCGCGCAAATCTACCGCGCCCCCAACAATCCCTTCATCGATCGCATGATCACCCGGTTCCGCGGCACCGGTGGCGAGCTGATCCCCAAAGGGACGGTCGCCGCGCGACGTGCCATTGCAGTGCTGCGGCGCGGCTCGCATCTGACGATGCTTGCCGACCAGAAGATGAACGACGGCATCCCGGTGCTGTTTTTCGGTCGACCGGCGATGACATCATCCGCGCTTGCCGCGCTGGCGCTCCGCTTCGACTGCGACGTGCTGCCGGCACGCGTCGAGAGGCTCGCGAGAGCACGCTTTCGGCTTACAGTCTTTCCCCCATTACCGCTGCCGCGCAGCGGCGATCATCATGCCGATGTCGCCGCCCTGATGACGCAGGTCAATCGGATATTGGAGCAATGGATCCGCGACCGCCCCGGGGAGTGGTTCTGGCTTCACCGGCGCTGGCCGGATTAGATCACGGGGTCACCCGTCTCTCTTCGACGACGGTCGTGGCGATGATGGCTTCCTGCTCGTACATCCAGCGGGTCAGCAGCCCGGCGATAACCGCGCCTATGATCGGCGCTACCCAAAACAGCCATAGCTGAGCGACGTATTCTCCACCGGCAAACAGCGCCGGTCCGGTGCTGCGCGCCGGGTTGACCGACGTGTTGGTGACCGGAATTGTGACCAGATGGATCAAGGTCAGCGCGAGGCCTATCGGGATCCCGGCAAAACCGGCCGCCGCTCCTTTTGACGTGGTGCCGATGATGATGAAGAGGAAGAAGAAGGTCATCACCACTTCGATCAGGAAACAGCTGCCGAGGCTATATTTTCCGGGGCTCAGTTCGCCGTAACCATTGGCCGCAAAACCGCCGGGCACCCAGCCGGGTTTGCCCGAAGCGATCAGCCACAATATCACTGCGGCAACGATCGCGCCGATGACTTGCGCGATGATGTAGGGAATGACGTGCTTGTTGGCACAACGCCCGGCGCTCCACAAGCCGATCGTGACGGCGGGGTTGAAGTGCCCGCCGGAGATATGGCCGACGGCGTAGGCCATCGTGAGCACCGTCAACCCGAACGCGAAGGCAACGCCGAGGAAGCCGATCCCGAGGTTCGGAAAACCGGCAGCAAGCACCGCCGCTCCGCAACCCCCCAATACGAGCCAAAACGTTCCGAAAAATTCGGCGCCGACGCGCCGCGACATGTCGCTTTCCATTGCTGCCCTCCCACATTAACCCTCTGTACTTTAACGGTCAGAGGCGCCGCCAAACAAGCGCAGCCTAATGAATGGGCAGGGCTGCGCCGGACGCGTAGTCCTAGTCGTCGTCTCTCGATCCGGGCCAGCGAATCCTTCCTTCCAGGCGCCGGTCGATCCAGGCGACGACCAGTGTCAGATAAAGCGGCAACGCAAAGACGAGAAACGCGATCGAATAGAGGAGCGATTGGTTGCGAATCTCGATGATCGGTTTCTCAATCTCGTCGAGCGGCACCATGATCGCAAGGAGCTGGTCTCGCCCGTAGCGTGGCGGGATATCGAGAACGCGCCCGACATAAGTGCGGCCCTCGACGTCGTAGAAACGCGTGCCGGACATCCGCCCATTCTCGTAAGCGGCGACGAGACCGGCAATCACCGGGTCGTTGAGATAGCCGATCTTGGGCGGATCAGCCAGCATCTTGCCGTCGGATCGGACCGCTTTGGCAATCCGCGCTGCATCCGGCAGCGCGATCACTTCGCCTGTTTTAGTAAAAATAAAGGCTGTGCTGCTGGGGGTGATGTGCTGATCGCGCAAAAACCGCGCAAGGTCTGTCGCGGCAAGATCGGCGCCGATCACCCCGGCGGGCGGCCCGGCAAAGCTGCGGCTCAATGTGAAGCCCGCCTCGCCGCTCGTTGCAAACACGTAAAGGTCGCTCTGCTCGACCGCATCGCTGCGCTTTGCGCTGTCGTACCACGGCCGCCCGCGGGGATCGAACTCCGCAGGGACCGGATCATGGCGACCAACCACCGTGCCGTCTTCGCCTAGGAAAATCCACCTTGTCTCGCGGTTCCCCGCCGCGTCCAACGACACGATCTCATTGGCGAAGACCGCGTTCGGGGGTGCCTGCAATGCATCCCGCAGAGGCGCCGCGTTCTCGCCGCCAATGTGGGTCACCATAAAAAATTCGCCGGTGTCAAAGCCAACGTACAGCGACAGGATCTGGGGGTAGATCCTCAGTGCGCGCAGGATCAGCTCCAGTGCATGAGGGTCGTCCTTGATTGCCGGCGAGGTCAGTTCCGGCACGAGCGCAGAAATCCCGACGATTGCGTACATCGGGTCGTAGAGCAGCTGGATGCGGTTCGAGACGTCTTCACCCGCCTCGATCATCATCCGCTCGGCTGCGGCGATCGCTAGCTGGTGGGTTTTTTTGGAATTGTACCAGATGATCCCGCCCGTCAGAGCAACCACCATGACGAGCAGCAGCGCGGTTATTCCGGTATAGTATTGCCAGAGGGGTCGGGATTTCCGGAGAGCAGAGCTTGCTTGTCGGCGCGACGAGTAATTCTGCTGGTCGGCCACGGCCTATTACCCTCCCTTCCTGAGCGATATTACCGCCTTAGAACAAGCTGCCCTGCCCCGGCGGAGTCGGCTGCCGCCGTGTCCGCGGCCGCGGCTTGCTGCCCGCGATCACACCGACGCGGCCATCGTGAAATTCGAGATCCAGCGGATCGCCGGCACGGATGTCCGCGGACCCGGTCAGAACCCGCGCGACGCCATTGCGCACCACGACGTAGCCGCGAGCGAGCAGGCTCTCGTGACGTTCCGAGTGTGTAGCCAGCCGGCCGGCGAAATTGTCGAGCGAGTGCCGGCTTCTATCGACAAAACGCGCCATCGCGGCGCGCAGCCGCGGTTCGAACTCGGCGGCGCGCGCGCGCAGGCGGTCGAGTTCGGCGGACAGCACCGCTGGCCGCAAGCGCGCCGCTATCAGGTCGACGCTGTGCCGGGACGCCCGCAGGCGCCCATCGGCGGCGAGCCGCAGCCGCTCCGCCCGATCGTCGAGGCGCTGCGCCGCTGCCCCGATCAGATCGTGCGGATCGGGAAGTCCCCGCGCGAGCCCGGCGAGGTGGAGGCGGCGCTCGCTGAACAGCCGGGAAAGACCGGCAGAGAGCCGGCTCGATTTGCCGCCGAGATCGGCGATCAGATCGAGCCGCACCGGAACGGCCATTTCGGCTGCGGCGGTCGGAGTCGGAGCGCGCCGGTCGCTCGCATGGTCGATCAGAGTGGTGTCGGTTTCGTGGCCGACCGCCGATATCAATGGGATCTTCGAGGCAGCGGCGGCGCGCACGACGATCTCCTCGTTGAACGGCATCAGGTCCTCGAGGCTGCCGCCGCCGCGCGCGACGATGATCAGCTGCGGGCGGGGCACCGCGCCGCCTTCGGCGAGGCGGTTGAAGCCGGTAATGGCGGCGGCTACCTGGGCGGCTGCGCCCTCTCCCTGGACCGCCACCGGCCAGAGCAGAACCCGGCGCGGGAAGCGATCGGAAAGCCGGTGCAGTACGTCGCGGATCACCGCTCCCGACGGCGAGGTAACGATGCCGATTACCTCGGGCAGATAAGGCAATTGCTTCTTGCGCTCGGGCGCGAACAACCCTTCGGCGGCAAGCCGCCGGCGCCTGTCTTCGAGCAGCTTGAGGAGGGCGCCAATTCCCGCAAGCTCGATCGTCTCGATGATCAGCTGGTATTTGGAGCGCCCGGGAAAAGTCGTCAGGCGCCCGCTGCACACCACCTCCATGCCGTCTTCCGGCCTGATGCCGAGCCGCATCGCGGTTGTGCGCCAGCACACCGCGTCAAGCACCGCCTCGCTGTCCTTGAGGCATAGATAGCAATGACCCGAGCTGTGCCGCTTCCAGCCGGTGATCTCCCCGCGCACCCGCACATAAGCGAAATTTTCCTCGATCGAGCGCTTGAGCGCGCGCGCCAGTTCGGAGACCGTATACTCGGTGAGGTTCGTCCGCACCGGCGCTGCGATAGAAGTGTCATCCATCCCTACATGATAGCCGAGCGCGGGAGGAAGAGCGATGCGGGTGCTGGTAGTGGGATCAGGTGGTCGCGAGCATTCGCTTGCCTGGGCTATCTCGGCATCGCCTCTGGTTGACCGCTTGTTTTGCGCGCCTGGAAACGCCGGCATCGCCGAGGAGGCCGAGTGCATCGCGATCGGCGCGACCGACATCAAGGGGCTCGTCGAGTTTTGCCGGCGCGAACAGATCGATTTTGTCGTGGTCGGTCCGGAGGCGCCCTTGGTCCTCGGGCTCCTCGACGCGCTCGAAGCCGCGGGGATAGCGGCCTTTGGCCCGAGTGCGGCAGCCTCGGCGATCGAAGCCTCAAAGAGCTTCGCAAAAGACCTCTTTTTGCGTGCGCAGATTCCAACCGCGACCTACCGCTGCTTCCGGGATCCGGCAGCGGCAAAGGCATTCATTGCAAGCCATGGCGCGCCGATTGTCATCAAAGCCGACGGTCTTGCCGCCGGAAAGGGCGTCGTCGTCGCCGAGGATCTCGACGCCGCGTACCGGGCGGTCGATGCAGCACTTGTCGAGCGCCGGTTCAGCGCGGCTGGCCTCGAGATTGTCGTCGAGGATTTTCTCACCGGGCGGGAGGCGAGCTTTTTTGCACTGGTTGACGGTAAAGACGCGCTGCCGCTCGCCACGGCGCAGGATTACAAACGCGTCGGCGACGGTGACACCGGGCCGAACACCGGCGGAATGGGCGCCGTTTCGCCGAGCCCGGTTCTGACCCCGGCGATCGAGGGCGCAGTTATGGAGCGCATAATCCTGCCAGCGATTGCTGCGATGCGATGCGAGGGCCGGGTGTTTAAGGGTGTCCTCTATGCCGGCCTGATGCTGACGGAAACGGGCCCGATGCTGCTCGAATTCAACGCCCGCTTTGGGGACCCGGAATGTCAGGTGCTGATGATGCGGCTGATGAGCGATCCGTTGCCGGCATTGATCGCCGCGCATGACGGCGTGCTCAAATCCGTCGATCTGCGGTGGCACGCCGATACCGCGCTATGCGTGATGATGGCGGCTAAGGGATATCCCGATGAGCCGCAAAAGAGCAGCGAAATCCGGGGCCTGGAGGCCGC
>JAFASL010000461.1 GCA_019244535.1 Alphaproteobacteria bacterium | reverse complement strand
CGCTTTATGAATTGGCCGCACGCGATCCTGACCGATTCCGGCGGGTTTCAGGTGATGTCACTGGCGGCGCGCCGGACCATTGCCGAGACCGGCGTTACGTTCCGCTCGCATCTCGACGGCAGCCTCTACGAATTGACGCCGGAACGGTCGATCGAGATCCAGCACCTGCTCGGCGCCGACATCACGATGGCATTGGACGAGTGCACGCCCTATCCCGCGCCCTACGAGGCGGTCGAGAGCTCGATGGAGTTGTCGATGCGCTGGGCCGAGCGCTCGCGCCGCGCCTTTGTCGAGCGGCCGAGGCAGGGCATCTTTGGCATCGTCCAGGGCGGCGTGCATCCCGAACTGCGCCGACGTTCCGCCGAAAAAGTGATCGGCATCGGCTTTGACGGATATGCCGTCGGGGGGCTCGCGATCGGCGAAGGACAGGAGACGACGTTCGCGGTGCTCGACGCGACCGTGCCGGCGCTGCCCGAGGACCGTCCGCGCTATCTAATGGGGGTCGGCAAACCCGCCGATCTGGTCGGCGCGGTAGCGCGCGGCATCGACATGTTCGATTGCGTAGTGCCGACGCGCTCGGGGCGCACCGCACAGGCCTTTACGCGGCCGGGCGTTGTGAATTTACGAAACGCGCGGCACGCCGACGACCCGGCGCCGCTCGACCCGGAATGCGAGTGCCCCGCTTGCACCGGCTACAGCCGCGCTTATTTGCACCATTTGAGCCGTGCCGGCGAGATCCTCGGAGCCATGCTGCTGACCGCGCACAACCTGCAGTATTACGCCGATCTGATGGCGGCGATGCGGAGCGCGATCAAGGCCGGCACCTTCGCCGAGTTTGCTGCGGCTTTCGCAGGCGAAGCGTGAGCCTCATGCAGCTCGGGCAGCGCACGCCGTTGCCGCAATCGCCCGCGGAAGCGGTGCTCGAGACGGTGCCAAACCCGCATTCCGGCGTCCTTTACGCCGTCCGCTTCACCTGCCCCGAATTTACCTCGCTCTGCCCGGTGACCGGTCAGCCCGATTTTGCGCATCTCGTCATTGATTACGTGCCCGACACGGCGATCCTAGAAAGCAAGTCTCTAAAGCTTTTTCTGGGCTCGTTTCGCAACCACGGCGCCTTTCACGAAGACTGCACGTTGGCGGTGGCGCGCCGGCTGGTTGACACGCTGAAGCCGCAATGGCTGCGGATCGGCGGCTATTGGTATCCGCGGGGCGGCATTCCGATCGACATATTCTACCAGACCGGCCAGCCACCTGCCGGGCTGTGGCTTCCGGATCCCGGCGTCGCTCCCTATCGGGGACGGGGCTGATTGGAAAGAATGGCCGATCCGATCCGCGAGGCCATTCGCGATCGCGCGCTTGCCGCGGGGTTCGACGCGGTCGGGTTTGCCGAGGCAAAGCTCGGCGCCGAGGCGCGGACTGGGCTCAGCGAATTCATTGCCCGCGGCTATCACGGCGACATGGGGTGGCTCGCCGGCACCGCGGCGCGGCGCGGCGATCCGCGGGCGTTATGGCCCGAGGCGCGCACGGTCGTCGTGCTCGGCGTCAATTATGCCCCCGAGGACGACCCGCTGGCGCTCGTGCAAAGGCCCGACCGCGGCGCCGTTTCCGTTTATGCGCGCGGGCGCGATTACCACGACACGTTGAAGCGCCGGCTGAAGGCGTTGGCGCATTGGATCGAGGAGCGGTGGCCGGGCGCGCTCAAATTGTTTGTCGACACCGCGCCGGTCATGGAAAAGCCGCTCGCCGAACGCGCCGGGCTCGGCTGGCAGGGCAAGCATACAAACCTCGTCTCGCGCCAATTCGGCTCGTGGCTCTTTCTCGGCGAGATTTATCTGAGCCTCGCGCTCGAGCCCGATGCCGCAGAAAGCGACCACTGTGGCTCGTGCAGCCGCTGCCTCGACGTCTGTCCAACTGCGGCGTTTCCGGCGCCGCACCGGCTCGACGCGCGGCGCTGCATCTCGTATCTGACGATCGAGCACAAGGGGATGATCCCCGTCGAATTGCGCCCGCTGATCGGCAACCGCATCTATGGGTGCGACGATTGCCTCGCGGTTTGCCCGTGGAACAAATTTGCGCACGCTGCGAGGGAGCCCGACTTTTTGCCGCGTGCGGCATTGACGGCGCCGCGCCTGGCCGAACTCGCTGCGCTCGACGATGCGGCATTCCGCAAGCTCTTCGCCGGCTCTGCGGTCAAGCGCACCAGCCGCAACCGGTTTTTGCGCAA
>JAFASL010000289.1 GCA_019244535.1 Alphaproteobacteria bacterium | reverse complement strand
TTACAGGCGATAGAGTACTACCTGAAATTGCCAGACGATCTCGCGGAGCGCGATGTTGTCCTCTGCGACCCGATGCTTGCTACGGGCAACTCGGCAGTCGCGGCGATCTCCCGACTGCAGGAACTCGCGGCACGCTCGATCAAGTTCGTCTGCCTAGTCGCCGCCCCGGAGGGAGTCGACAGGGTCTCTTCGATCTTTCCCGACGTCCCGATCGTCGCCGCGGCGCTCGATCGCTGTCTCGATGAAAGCGGCTACATCCTCCCCGGACTCGGCGACGCCGGCGACCGCCTCTTCGGCACAAAATAATATCGCAAGAATCGGATAGCGCTGTCGGGCGGGCTCACTACTTCCGGCAGAGATCTGCCGATTACCGCCAGGTTTCGCGGAACACGAAGGCTGAGTTCCTTTAATGCTGCTTTTCAACCGGTATTGGCGCGCCAACCTTCGCCGAAAGAAAAGTGGAGCGGTCTGTCATGCGTGCAGTCGCGTCGACCGGGAACATCACGTACTGGCGCGCAGTTTCGGCTGGATTGTGTGCGAATATGGTCGGGGTCGGTCTTGCCCGTTTCGCATACACGCCGCTGATACCGGCATTGATCGCGGCCCATTGGTTTTCTCCGTCAGCGGCGGGTTACCTCGGGGCGGCGAATCTGGCCGGATATGTCGTCGGGGCTCTGCTCGCACGACCGATCGCGCTGCGGGCAGGGGCCACACCGGGTCTGCGCGCAATGATGGCGGTTGCGGCCGCGGCATTTATCGCCTGCGCCTTCCCGCTCTCCTTCGGCTGGTTTTTCCTTTGGCGCTTTGTTTCCGGCGTTTCGGGAGGCGTCCTGATGGCGCTCGCCGCGCCCGCCGTGCTGCCGCACGTTCCGCCATCTCAGCGCGGATTGGCGGGCGGCGCCATCTTTACTGGCGTCGGTATGGGCATTGCCGCCTCGGGAACGTTGGTGCCCCCGTTGGTCCATGCCGGATTGCCGGCGGCATGGTTGGGACTGGGTGTCCTCGCTTTGGTCCTGACGGCCGCGTCCTGGTGCGGGTGGCCGCGTGAGCTGGAGCGCATGGCGCGGTCCGGTGCGCCAACGCCGCGGCACTGCGTTCTGGTCGCGCTTTATGTCGAATATGGCCTCAATGCCGTTGGGCTCGTGCCGCATATGCTCTTCCTCGTCGACTTCGTCGCGCGCGGACTTGGTCACGGGCTGGCGAGCGGTGCACGGTATTGGGTGCTGTTTGGGGTAGGCGCGATGCTCGGACCATTAGCGAATGGTCGCCTCGCCGATCACATTGGATTCGCATCGGCTTTTCGGCTCGCCTTGATCATCCAGGTTGGCTGCGTGGCACTATTGGCAGTCAGCGCGGAGCCCTGGTCACTGGCCCTTTCAAGCTTTGTTATCGGCGCGATGGTCCCCGGGGTCGTGCCACTCGTGCTCGGACGGACCCACGAGCTGATACCTGACGACCCCGCTCAACAACTTAAAGCGTGGGGATTGTGTACGGTCGCCTTCGCGCTTGGACAAGTCGCGGCCGCCTACGGCTTTTCGTTTATCTTTGCTCAGATGGATGGTGGCTATAGGTTATTGTACGCTTTAGGTGCGACAGCGTTCGGCTTGGCGCTCATCATCGATCTCGCCGCTGCCACCCATGCTACCAAGCGGCATCCAGCAATGTCCGGATGACGGTCAGGCCGTCGATCTTCCGAGGGTTGGTGTGGATCCAACGATCGTGCATGGAGTTCTCGGCGATCAGATCCAATTGCTCCTGTCTGACCCCGACATCGCGCAGCCGCGTGGGTAACCCAAGGCTTGCGATCAACCCGGAAACCGCATCGGCGGCGGGATCGCCGGGCCGGCCAAGCGCGTCGCTGACCCGAGCCTGTTTTTCGGCATTGACCTGATAATTGAAGCGCAGCACATGCGGTAGCATGACACAGGAGGTGTAGCCGTGCGGCACACCGGCTGTGCCGCCCAGAACGTGCCCGATCCCGTGGCTGGCGCCTTTGCTGACCCCGCTCTACGAGCCGACCATCGACATCCACGCGCCGATCTGGCAATCGAGCCGCGCTCCGCCGTTGTCCGGGTCGGCCTTGACCATCGGCAAGCCGGCGCCGAGCAGGCGCAGCGCGTGGTAGGCTGCTCCTTCGGAGATTGGCTGGCCGTTTACCGAGCAGATGTCCTCGACAGCGTGATCGACCGCCCGGATCCCGGTCGACAGAAACAGCCACTCCGGGGTGTGAACACTCGCCTGCGGGTCGAGGATAACGGTTCGCGGCATCATCAGCGGATGGCTAAAGCTCTCCTTGACGTGACGCTCGGTGTCGGTACAGCCGGCCGAGCCGGTAAATTCCCCCGCCGATAGTGTCGTCGGGATCGCGATCGAGCGCAGGCTCGACGGGTTGACTTGCGGGCGGCGGAACTCACCGTCGGCTGCGATCCATGCGCGGTACGCATCGAGCTGCGCGGGATCGGTAACTCGATTGCCGAGGCACAGCCCCACCATTTTAGCCGCGTCTGTCACCGAGCCGTCGCCGATGGTGACAAGCAGATCGGCGCCCGCCTCCCGGGCAGCGTTTGCCGCTGCCACGACATCGGTTCGCGGCGTATGCGCCCGGATTTTTGCGCACACGCCCGCAATTCTGTTGCCCAGGACCTGGCGGATCCGGTCCACCATGTCGGTGGTGCGGGCGAGCGTGCCGCTCGCCAGAACGAATACCGCCCTGGCCCCGACGCGGCCGATCTCCTCCGCGAGCGCCTCGGCAAAGGGCCTGCCGAAGACAACGCTTTCCATCTGCGGAAAGCGATAAACGCCGCTCAGCATTGCTAATCTTCCTCCGGAAGCCTGGCCCCCGCCTCAGTTATCGCCGCGTCAGTTGGTGATTCGAACCCGGGCAGCGGGCACAATGAAATTTCCGGCTATGAGCTTGACCCGCTCGTCTTCACTGGCCAGACAGCGCTCTCGCAACGCGTGGAGCGCCGCACCGATGGCGCTCTCTTCCCAAAACCAATCGCCGAGCTGGCGGCTCGATGGGCGGGCGGTTCCGGCCGCCGCTGCTTCGAGGCAAAAGGCCTTCAGATCGTCTACCGCGAAACGCATCAGCAATGGTGCCGAATAGCCCTCCCGCGGGCTCGGCGGCGATTTTCCGCGAACCCATTCGGCAACGTAGCGAGCCGCCTCTGAGATCTTCAGCCCGCTGAGGCCCACGGTAGTGCGATGATTTTGCTCCACCCAACCCCGATGCGAGTCTTCTAGGCGTGAGATTCCGTCCTCTAATCCTTCGGCGAGAGCCCTGGCGTCCTTGGCGGCGGCGGTCGCAGATACTGGGGGCTGCCAGGCCGAATGCGGTTGCGCGCGCGGATCATCGCCGGGGAAGTCCTCGATGATTACCGGTCCCCTCTCGTGCTCGAGCAGCCGTAACGCCGCGAGCAAAACCCGTCGCTGAAAACCGGGATCAGCAGGCGGGCCAAACGGCCGACCCAGCTCGAACGGCACCCACAACGCGCGTGGCGGCTTGGTATTCTCGGTTTGTGGTCGGATCAGGCTGATGCCAACCGTCGCGATGCCCTCTTCCTCCAGGTAATGGCCCAGCGCGCCCACGGCGCGCGTGCAGACCGGTCAAACCGGAGCGAGGATGACTGTGTCGACCCGATCGTTTTTGAGCCGGCTGGCGAGCTGCCGCGCATGCGGCTCCATTTCCAACGGGTCGCTCGCGCCCATGAACGAATAATGTGTCGCCGCCACCGAGCCGACCGTCCCTTCTCCAGCGAGTTCCTTCAACCGGTCGAGCGGAAAAACGACGTTCCAGTCTTCCTGGAGGCCTGTGCGGTCGAAATTAACCGAGATATGACTGGTCAGGAGTTGATCCGGTTGCGTTTCGGACGGGATCGCCCGGTAATCGGCATCGCGGCCGCGGAACGGCACCTCGCCGCGCACGAAGAGCCCGGCCGACGAGACGATCGCCACCCGGCGCCGCGACAGGGCGGGCCCGGTGACCCAGGGTCTCATGTCGAAATTGGGACATTCGGCTTCGGCCAGACGCTTCGCCTGTGCCGGAGGCAAGTCGGTCAATCGCGCCATTGCACCTTTCCCATCTTCACCCTGAAGACAAAATAATGGGACCCCATCACAGGGGTCCCATTATTATTCTGTCGAACGGATCGTCAGGCCGAGTGGAAGACGAGCGTCCGGATTTCGATGCTCTCGCGCGGACGCGCATCGGCGGGTGTCGTTGGGTCGGTGAATGACGTGTGCGGCATAAAGCGCGCCGGGATGTCGGTCCGGGTATCGGCGATCTTCAAGAGCAGCGCCTCGTCACGCCGCATCTGCGGCACGTAGTACCATTCGTGCGCCGGGTTGTATTTGACCGAATAGGTCTCACCAACCCTTTGGCGATAAACCAAGTCCGAAGGCACGAGATCCTCGGCGGCGACGGTGCGGGAGTCGCAAACCGCCAGCGGGGCGTCTTGCAGCGGGCTGAACAGCGGCCGCCACAAATTGATGACTTGGACCCGGCCTTTAAGCAACTCCTCGGCCTCGTCGGGCAACAGGTCGCGAACCCGCTGCGGCCCGGAGTTGGCGGTGTGGTCGACATGTACGCGGGTTGCCGGCTGGCGGGGTCCACCGGGTGCGCGGTCCTTCAAGCCGGCGACACGGCGACGCTGCAGATGGTCGAATATGAACACGCGGCTGGCGCCGGTCACCTGCTTGATGACCGCCTCGGCCTCCGGGTAGTAGACCCGGCGAACCTCGTCGTCGTCCCAGAAATCCTGCACCGCGCTGCGCTGCTCCACGAGCGCGAAGCCCTGGGTGTCGAGCGACATGTCAGACGAGATCGGCCGCATGTCGTGGATGTGCATCTTATGCGGGTCGTAGGTCATGTTTGAGCGCTCGCCAATTTCATAGGCGTAATAGCGCGGCCGCTCGACCATCGGACCAAGATAGTTCAGTTCGGCTTCGACATGCGGCAGGCTATTGGTGTTGCTCATATTCGGTCCTCTTGCTGGTCAGTGGGGTTGAGGAAGGCTCAGAAGGGCGGGAACCGATAAAACTCGGGCGGGTCATCGCGGTTAGAGCCTGGCGCCGGCCTGCTCAGAGCCAATATAGCGCGACGCCACCATTGGCCGATAGTGCCGCCGACGATCGTCAACAGTATCATCACTCTCTCCAGAATGGTTTGTTGCTGAGGAACTCTGCATCCACACGAGTGAGCCCGATATCCTTTAGCATCCGGTCGTCGAGTTGGGCGAGTTCTCCGCGCTCGCGGGTGCGCCGGCGCCATTCGCGCACGGTCGCCACGGCGTGATCCCAGGCATCGCCCAAAGCCAGCACCCCATGACGCTGCTGCGACGGCGCTCGGGTGGCGTGCCAATGAATTGCTACCATATGAAGTCTCCTAAATCGGGAGCCCGACGCTGTCGTGCTCCGCTGTAACTCTCTTGCGCTTAAATGGCCGCTGCGGCATGGCTCGACAAACGAGAGTTTCTCACGGACGACTTAGATTTTCTCAACTGTCATGAACAGTCACCTGCCCCCGCTGAGCGCGCTGCGAGCTTTCGAGGCGGCAGCCCGCCATATGAGCTTTAGCAAGGCGGCCGAGGAACTGCATGTCACACCGGCCGCTGTCAGCCACCAAATCCATGCGTTGGAGGAGGATCTCGGGGTCAGGCTGTTTCACCGGATGAACCGATCGATCGAACTGACCGCCTCAGCGCAGATTCTGCTGCCCGGGCTGACGGAAGCTTTTGCCGGAATCCAATCCTCCGTCAGACGGCTGCGCGCGCACAACGATACCGGGACGTTGACCGTTACTGCCTCACCGTCGATCGCCGGCAAGTGGCTGGTGCTGCGTCTGCACCGTTTTCAGGAGCAACACCCTGAGATAGATGTGCGGATCTCCGCGACCGATGAGGTCGTCGATCTGACCAGGGGCGATTTCGATATAGCGATCCGTTACGGCCGCGGCATTTACCCCGGGCTCGATGTCGACCTGTTGTTCACAAATGAGGTCTTTCCGGCCTGCAGTCCGAAATTGCTGACTGCCGGAGCGCCGCTGCGCACCCCCGACGATCTCCCGCGCCAGACCCTAATTCACGATCAGGCTGCGGAGCGCGATCCGTTAGTGCCGACTTGGCCGATGTGGCTCAAGGCTGCAGGAGTTAAGACTGTTCCGATAACCGCGGGTCTCACTTTTAACAGCATGTCACTGGCACTCGATGCCGCGATTGCCGGCCAGGGTATCGTGCTGGCCTACAGCACGATTGCCGCGGCCGACCTCGCCGCCGGACGCCTTGTCCGGCTCTTCTCGCTCGCGCTGCCGGACCAGTTCGCGTACTACATCGTCACCGCGCCCGGCGCGCTCGAACGCCCCAAAGTACGGGCCTTCCGCAATTGGCTCCGGCAAGAGGCTGATCGGTAGCCACGCCGCTTGCGCCCTGTTAGCGTAGCGCCAGATCGATAGATCGCCTGGAGGGACACAGATGCAGTTTGGCTTTGGCGCGCCGGTCAGCGGACCGCTTTCGACACCGGACAATCTCGCGCGCATCGCTATCGAAGGCGAGGCGATGGGATACGATTACACGACGATCAGCGACCACGTCGTAATCCCGCGCGATATTCGAGCCAAATATCCCTATAGCGACACCGGTGAATTCCCCAGCCGGTCGCGCGGCGATCGGCACGAGCAGCTGACCGCAGTCGCCTTTGTCGCCGGCAAGACGTCGCGGCTACGACTCGTCACCTCGGTCACCGTCGTGCCACACCGCCCTGTGGTGCTGCAGGCCAAGATGCTTGCGACAATCGATGTCCTGTCAAACGGCCGGCTGACCTTCGGGATCGGCGCCGGCTGGATGAAGGAAGAGTTTGAGGCGTTAGGCGTCCCGCCCTTTCCCGAGCGCGGTGCAGTTACCGACGAATATCTTGATGCGTTTCGCGAGCTGTGGACCAAGGACGATCCGCGCTTCGCAGGCCGCCACGTCAAATTTGCCGACATCCTGTTCGAGCCGAAACCTGTGCAGAAGCCGCATCCGCCGATCTGGGTCGGCGGCGAGAGCGGTCCGGCACTGCGCCGTACGGCGCGGATCGGCGACGCCTGGTACCCGATCGGCACCAACCCACAGCACCGGCTCGACTCGATGAAGCGCTTTGAAGCCGGTGTCGATCGATTGCGGCGGCTAACTCGCGAGGCCGGTCGCGATCCTTCGAAAATGGGCCTGGCCTACCGGATCACTAGCTGGGGCAAGTCTCTGCCAAACCGCGCGGACGGCGGCGAGCGGCGGTTGTTCTCGGGTGAAACGGCGGATGTCGTCGCCGACCTGCGGACCTTCCGCGATTTTGGTGTCGGCTATGTCGACTTTAATTTCGAAGGTGCTACCGCCGACGCGATGCTCGCCAACATGCGGCGTTTCCGCGAGGATGTGCTGGCGAAAGTTTAAGGGCTCCAAGTGCGGTTAATCGTGAATTTTCAAAGGAGCAGCTCTTGCTAAAGCTCGGATACAAGGCCTCGGCCGAACAGTTCGGACCAAGCGAGCTGTTGGAGTTTTCCTGCCTGGCCGAGGAGGTCGGCTTCGACTCGGTGTTTGTCAGCGACCACTTCCAGCCCTGGAAGCACACCGGCGGGCATGCGCCGTTCTCGTTTGCCTGGCTGGCCGCGCTCGGCGCAAAAACGAGGCGCGTGCAAATCGGCACCAGCGTTGCGACGCCGACCTTTCGGTACCACCCATCGGTGGTGGCTCAGGCCTTCGGCACCCTAGGCGCGATGTTCCCCGAGCGCGTCGTGCTCGGCGTCGGCACCGGAGAGTCGCTCAATGAGGTCCCGGCGACCGGGGTGAAATGGCCCGGTTTCAAGGAGCGGCAGGGGCGGCTCCGCGAGTCGATTGATTTGATCCGGCGGCTGTGGACCGAGGAGCGCGTGACCTTCGAAGGGCAGTATTACCGGACCTCGGCGGCAACGATTTACGACCGCCCAGAAAAGCCGGTGCCGATCTGGATCGCCGCTTCGGGTCCGACCGCGGCGGCGATGGCCGGAGAAATCGCCGACGGGTTCATCTGCACGAGCGGCAAAGGGGATGCGCTCTACCGAGAGACACTGCTGCCGAAGGTCGATGAGGGCCTGAAGCGCGCCGGGCGGCCGGGCGGCACGATCGAACGGATGATCGAGGTCAAAGTTTCGTTTGACACCGATCCGAAGCGCGCGATGGAGGACACCAGGCATTGGGCGGCGCTCGCGCTTACCCCGGAAGAAAAAATGAGCGTCGAAGACCCCCGCGAGATGGAGCGGCTGGCCGACGCCTTGCCGGTCGAGCGGGCGGCGAGCCGCTGGATCGTGTCTTCCGATCCCGAGGAGCAGCTGGCCCAGATCCGGCCCTATTTCGAGCTCGGGCTCACCCATCTCGTCTTCCACGCCCCGGGGCTCGACCAGCCCAGGTTCCTCAAGCTCTACGCCGAGCAGGTGCTGCCGCTGCTGCGGGCAAAGCTCGGCTGAACAATGCCCCCGGGCGAGGTGGTCCTAACTCCTCTTGCCGGCATCAAACTAGTCGAGCCAGGTGATGATCTCGGCGAAATCGCCATTGCCGCCCTGGCGGTAAATCACCTGATGCCGCAAACCGGCGATGTACTGGTTGTCGCGCAAAAGATCGTCTCCAAGGCGGAAGGCCGTTACGTCGATGTGGCGACGGTAGAGCCCTCTGAGCGAGCGGTCGCTCTGGGAGCGGAAGTCGACAAGGATCCGCGCTTTGTCGAGGTCGTGCTGTCGGAGTCGCGGCGGGTTGTCCGACATCGCCCGGGATTGCTGATCGTCGAGCACCGCCTCGGCTTTGTGATGGCCAATGCCGGAATCGATCATTCAAACCTCTCGGCGCAAGGCGGTGAACGAGTGCTGTTGCTGCCGGAAGACCCGGACGGCTCCGCGCGCGCGCTGCGGGAGCAGCTCGTTCACGCGTTTCGGACGGAGATCGCCGTCATCATCAGCGACAGCTTCGGCCGGCCTTGGCGAAAGGGCACAATCGGGGTTGCGCTCGGCGCCGCGGGTCTGCCGGCGCTGATCGACCTGCGGGGGCAGCCCGACCTCTTCGGTCGCGAACTCCTCGTAACCGAGACCGGGTTTGCGGACGAGATCGCCGCCGCCGCCGGGTTGGTGATGGGTCAGGCGGATGAGGGCGTACCGATGGTGCTGGTTCGCGGGCTGCGCTGGTCAGCGCCGGAGGTCGCCGCTGCCGCGTTGATCCGGCCGGCCGAGCACGACCTCTTTCGATGAGCGTGCTCGCGCTGTCGGGCGGGATCGGCGGCGCGAAGCTGGCGCTCGGCCTTTTCCGTATTCTGCCGCCGAATGCGTTGACGGTTGTCGCCAACACAGGCGATGACTTCGAGCACCTCGGCCTCTCGGTTTCGCCCGATATCGACGCGCTTCTCTATACGCTCTCCGGCATCGACAACCCGGCGACCGGATGGGGCCGGCGCGACGAGACCTGGACCTTCATGGCCGCACTCGAGGCCCTCGGCGGGGAGACCTGGTTCAAGCTCGGCGATGGCGACCTCGCGACGCATGTAGAGCGTACCCGCCGGCTCGCAGCAGGCGAGAGCCTGTCGCGGATCACCGATGATTTCCGCCGCCGGCTCGGGATCTCGGCTCGGCTGGTGCCGATGACCAACGATCGCGTGCGCACCCGGCTGCGTTGCGAGGAAGGCTGGCTGGATTTTCAGGACTATTTCGTGCGGTTGCGCGCCGCACCGGCAGTGCGGGAGATCGCCTATGCCGGTGTCTCGCACGCGCGACTCCACCCCGATTTTTTGGCTGCGCTCACCGATAACAACCTGGATGCCGTCGTAATCTGCCCGTCGAACCGATTTCTC
>JAFASL010000232.1 GCA_019244535.1 Alphaproteobacteria bacterium | reverse complement strand
CAGCGGCGCGACGGTCGTCAACATCCACTCGGGGCAGTCCGACCAGAAGAAAGTCATTGATTTCTATGCCAGCTCGGTTTTGCCGAAACTGGGCATTCGCTCATAACCGGCTGAAGTCAGGGTTCTACGGTTTGATGTAGACCGTCTCCCCCTCGACCCGCACCTCATAGGCCGGTACGTCGGCCGAGATCGGGCCATCGACGAGCTTGCCGGTGCGCACATCGAACAACGCGAAGTGCAGCGGGCATTCAATCAGATGGCCGATGAGCCGGCCACGCGAGAGAGGCGCGTTGCGATGCCCGCAGACGTCGCGCAGCGCGTAAAAACGACCCTCAACATTGGCGAGCACGATGCGCTGGCTATCAACGGCGGCAAATTTCATCTCTCCCGCCGCCAGTTCACTGACCTGGGCGACGGCGACGAAGCCCTGCGGAATAGCGCTCACGATCGGTAGTCCCGCTGCAGCAGCCCTTCGCCCGCTGAGGGCGGAGGGCTAACTGCGGCGAGTCGTAGACCTCAGTTCAGCTCGAAGCCGAACATCTTGGCGGCATTTTCCGAAGTGATTTTGCGTTGATCGGCTTCCGGCACGCCTTCGAACATCCGCCACAAGAATTGCTGCGACCGCGGGAACGTCGCTTCGGCATGCGGGTAATCGCTGCCCCACAGCATCGTGTCGACGCCAATGTAATCGCGCAGCTTAATGCCGATGTCGTCTTCCATGAACTCGACAAACATGTTGCGCTTCCAGTAATCGCTCGGCATCAGCCCTTCCTTCGAGCGCCAGCCCTTAGTGAAGACCGGGCGTTCGAGATAGGTGAAGTCCATCTGCTTCAGCCAATGCGGGATCCATGCCGCCTCGTGCTCGACCGAGCCGACCTTCAATCCGGGGAATTTGTCGAAGACACCGGCGAACACCATCGAGCCCAGCGAATAGCGCACCCAATAGTCAGTGGTCGAACGGCCGGCGCCCGTCATCTGCGTCACGTCCATCGTGAATTCGTTGGCCGGAACACCGTCCCGCGGGGTCGCGATATGCAGCAGCAGCGGGTGCTTGTGCGCCTCGGCCGTCGCCCAGAAGCGGTCGTAGACGGGGCTGCTGTACGGTTTGTCCGGGCGTGGCGACACCGGAATGAACGAGCCGACCAGCCCCATTTTGACGCAGCGCTCGAGCTCTTTGGCACCGGCGTCGGGATCATCGAGGTTCAGCATGCCGATGCCCTTGAGCCGGCGTGGGTTGGCCTTGCAGAAATCGGCGATCCAATCGTTGTAGACGCGGCAGATCTCGGTCAGCAGCTCGCTGTCGGGGATGCGGTACCAGAACAGGCCCTGGCTCGGCTGCAGCACCGACCCCCAAATGCCGTCCTCCTCGTTTTCGGCGAGCATCGCGTCGGCGTTGTAGGCGCCTTTGCGGACATCCTCCCAAAGCCCGAGGAAATCGATTTGCGAGGGATCCTCGAAGCGCTGGCCGGCCTGCATCACCGCACCCAATGTACCGACCTGCGTGCCGTTCAACATCCAGGCGTCGTATTCGCGGCCGGTCGGCGTTTTACGCCGCTCCATGCGCGGCGCCCGGTCGCGTAGGCTCGGGGCGAAGCGGCTCGTATACATGTCCGGCGGTTCGACGATGTGTGAATCCGCCGAGATCAGCTTGTACTCCGACATCACAGACCTCCTCCGTGTTCGCCGAATGCGCTCGGCCTGCTGTGCCAAAATAAACTTGCTCTCGGGACCGTAGGACCGGGCGAAGGGCTAGTCAAGTCGCCCTCGGAGCTGCAGTGCGCGTCACAAATCGGAAGGTGCCTCGCCTGATATTGCACGGGAAAAACAGGTGGATGTTCCGGCCCGGTGCAGAACAGGCGCGTTCGCGAATAGCATCGGAACGTGGGTCTTGAGTGCGGAGAAGAGATTCTGGCTTCGGGGCAGGCATTACCCGCTCTGAGTACCATGCTATTGCGGCGATTTTACGAAACTCCACGGAGTCGGGATCCGGGTACCGGCATTCTTCCTGTCATCGGTTGTTCCGGAAGCGAGTCGTTTTTTGCGACAAATTAAATTACGAGTAAAATACGAATGCTCCTGTTGTTTCAGCCGAGCCCCATAATGAGTGAACCAAGGGTAGAACGGCGATTGGCGGCCATCCTGGCAGCCGATGTCGTGGGCTACTCGCGGCTGGTGGGCGAGGACGAGGTGGGCACCCTTGAAAGGCTCAGGGTGCTGCGGCGCACACTCGCCGACCCGAAGATCAAGGAGCACCGCGGTCGCATCGTCAGAACCCTTGGCGACGGCCTTTTGGTCGAGTTTATGAGCGTTGTCGACGCGGTGCGCTGCGCGGTTGAGGTTCAGCGCGAGATGGCCGCGCGCAACGCCGATGTGCCGCCGGAGCGGCGGATCGAGTTCCGCATCGGCATCAATCTCGGCGACATCATTAAGGACGGACGGGACGTCTACGGTGATGGCGTCAATGTCGCTGCCCGTCTGGAAGCTTTGGCGACCCCCGGCGGAATCTGCGTGAGCCGGGTGGTACGCGACCAGGTGCGCGACAAGCTAGGTTTTGCGTTCGACGACCGGGGCGAGCAGCAGGTCAAGAATATCGCGCGGCCGGTCCGCGTATTCAATGTGAAGATGGCCGGAGAAAAGATGGTTCTGACCCCCGACTCTCCGGCCGCGGCATCTTTGGGGCTGCCGGACAAAGCATCGATCGCGGTGCTGCCCTTTCAAAATATGAGCGGCGACCCGGAGCAGGAATATTTTGCCGACGGAATGGTCGAAGAGATCATCACCGCGCTCAGCCGGATCCGCTGGCTGTTCGTCATCGCCCGCAATTCGAGTTTTACGTACAAGGGACGATCGGTCGCCATAAAGCAGGTGGGGCGCGAGCTCGGCGTCCGCTACATCCTTGAAGGCTCGGTGCGCAAGGGCGGGAACCGGGTGCGTATCACCGCACAGCTGATCGAGGCCGACACGGGCGCTCATCTTTGGGCCGATCGCTTTGACGGTTCCCTGGAAGATGTTTTCGACCTGCAGGACAAGGTGGCTATCAATGTCGCCGGTGTCATCGAGCCGGCATTGCAGGCCGCCGAGGTCCGACGCTCAACCGCCCGTCCGACCACTGACGTCACGGCTTACGATCTCTATTTGCGTGCGCTTGCGACCTTCTACCCCATAACAAAGGAGCGGCTTTTCCAGGCTCTGGGATTACTCCAGCGGGCGACAGCAATCGACCCAGACTGCGGTCCGGCGCTGTCACTGGCAGCAATGTGCCAGATGCGGCTCGTACGCGAAGGCTGGGCTACCGAGCCGGAGGCCGCCGGCCAAGCCGCCGTAGATCTTGCCCGGCAGGCACTTCAGTTGGCAGGGGACGACCCGGTCATTCTGGCCAACGCCGCCTTTGTCCTGGCGAATTTCGGAGAGGAGATCGGCACTATGATGGCGCTGGTCGATCGCGCCCTGACAATAACTCCGAGCTTCTCCCGCGGCTGGTTTTATGGTGGGGTTCTGCGGCTTTGGGCCAGTCAGCACGATCTCGCGATCGAGCATGCCGAGACAGCGTTGCGGCTGAGCCCGCGCGAGCGAGCCGGCACGCCGCTGAGTTTGATTGGCGAAGCCCAGTTCTTCAAACGCGAGTTCGACGAAGCAGCGTCGAAGCTGCTTCTGTCCGTGCAGGAAAATCCGGGCTACCCCCACTCTTACCGCGTTCTCGCGGCGTGCTACGCTCATATGGGGCGGCTCGATCAAGCGCGCGCGATAATCGCGCGGCTGCGCGGAATTACTGCTCACCTAGTGCCGAGCGCCGCCCAGCTGCGCAACCCCGCGGATCGCGAGCTGTTTCTGTCGGGTCTGCGCCTGGCGGCGGATGCAGCGTGACGAACTCGACGAGCCGACGGGCTCGATGACCGGCGCCGAGCCGGACATCTTCGCGGCGATTGCGGCAGAACGGCCGCGTCTGATGGCGACGAAGGCGGCGATCGGGCGGACGCAGGCAATACTCCAGCACAACTGCATTGCACAGAGGTTGCAGCGCACAGTGCGAGAACAGGCCGACATAATCCTGGACCAGCCGCCGTTGACGCAGGACTGGGTCCACGATCCCCGGGAGACCGCCGCAGCCCCGCTGCCGCTCGTTCGGCCACCCAAGTCATCGGACGGCCGTGCGACTTCACTGGATATCGCGCGCCTCTTTTGTCTGAGGATTCAGACGCTGGGAATCACGTGGCTGCTTTACCGGCGCGTCACGCTACCGCGATCGGGCAAAAGCTGAGCTCCTGGCGGTTTGCAGATTCCCCGATTGGGATGGTGACAAATTCCTCGTTACCGCCGAGACCGCCTTCGGAGCCGCGATCGGGTATGACTGGCTTTATCACTTTCTCAATGACAACGAACACGCGCAGATCGTTCGCGCGATCGGCGACAAAGCGATAAAACCGGGCCTCGCTCAGTTTGCCGTACCAGTGCCGCCCTACTGGACCACAATGGCGATGAACTGGAATTTGGTGTGCAATGGCGCGCTAATGATCGCGGCACTGTCGGTCGCAGAGTCCGACCCAAAGGCCGCACACCTCTTCTCGCTGTGCCGCGCTTCAATCTCCACCGGGTTTGGTGGCTACAGCCCCGATGGCGGGTGGGCTGAGGGACCCGGCTATTGGCACTACGCCACACAATACGCGATCTACCTCCTCGACAGCTTGTCGACGGCGCTGGGCGCCGATTTGCCGCTCCACGCTACGCCGGGACTTTGTGAAACCGGCCTGTTCCGGCTGCACGCTGCCGGTCCATCAGCCAGGCTCTTCAACTTCGCCGACGGCGAGGAACGGCACAGCGGCGGCTACTGGCTGTTTTGGCTGGCCAGACAGTACAAGCAGCCGGTGGATGCGGGGATCGAGCGGCACGCGGGTCAGGTTCATCCC
>JAFASL010000216.1 GCA_019244535.1 Alphaproteobacteria bacterium | reverse complement strand
CTTCCCGTTCTACTGGATGCTGATCACCGCGTTCAAAACCAATGCCGATCTTTACAACGTCAGCAATATCCCGTTCTGGTTCAGCGAGCCGCCGACCCTGGAACATTTCCGCTATCTGCTCGATCAAACCCTTTTTACACGCTGGCTGGTAAATTCGCTGGCGATCGGCGTCTGCGTCGTCGCAATCACTCTGGTCACTGCAATCCCGGCCGGCTACGCGTTGACGCGCTTGGCCGGCCGCAATGCCGAAGCGCTCGGGATTGGCATCTTCCTCACTTACTTGGTGCCGCCAACCCTGTTATTTCTGCCCTTATCGCGGATCGTCTCGTGGCTCGGCCTCGAAAACTCGATGTGGTCGCTGGTCCTCGTGTACCCGACCTTCACGATCCCCTTCTGCACCTGGCTGCTGATGGGCTTCTTCAAGGCGGTGCCGCGCGAAGTGGAGGAGGCAGCGATCGTCGACGGCTGCAGTCTGTTTGGCGCATTCGTCAAGATGGTACTGCCATTGTCTCTGCCAGCGATCCTGACCATTGTCATTTTCACGTTTACGCTGACCTTGCAGGAATTCGTCTATGCATTGACATTCATTTCAGCCTCGGACCAAAAGCCGATCACGCTCGGGGTGGCGACGGATCTGGTGCGCGGCGACATCTTCTTCTGGGGAGAGCTGATGGCAGGGGCCCTGATCGCCAGCGTCCCGGTCGCGATTGCTTACAATTTGTTTCTCGACCGCTTTATCGCGGGCATCACGGGGGGTGCCGTGAAGTGATGCTGCTGAGCTGCCGCCGTTTTGATAAAATAGGACCGCTTGGCCGGCATCCCGCAACGAGGAGAGACGAATGGCATTGGTACCATTGGCGACCAAGGGAAACTACTTTCATATCTACGATTTCCGGGTAAAGCCCGGGCGCGGCGACGAGTTCGTCGAGCTGTTCAACGAGTTCGATTACGGCGACAACAATCCGTTCCACCGCTCCCGCGCGCAGGTGAAGGACGGCGTGCTGTGCCGCGACGCGGCCGATCCCGACCATTTCTATCTGATCGGCGAGTGGGCCGATATCGAGGAACACCGGCGCATCCGCGAGCTGGTTGCGCGCGAGATCAAGCCCGAATTTGTGCAATTGATCGAGGGTCGCGGTTTCGTGCCGACGTATGCCCAGATTGTCTCGATGACACCGCAGGAGGTGCTCGACAAATCGCAGCAGCAGTAATTCTCTATTGCAGTCGATCAGCCGGGCCTCTCGCAGAGCAGCACCAGGCTCTACCGGCCGGCGTGCAGCGCGCAGCTCGCGTTCATATACCGAAGGTAAAACGGCTTCCGGTATTCCAGTCGACGAGCTGCCCGGGCATTTCGGTACGCATTTTGGCAATGAAGTGTCGCCCAGTGCAGTGCATCGGGATCACGACATCCGGTTGCAGGGCCTTTAGCTCGGCGATCGTGTGTTCGACATAATCCGGCGGCGCCACGCCGAGATGGAAGCCGCCGAGCACCGCGTGCAGCTTGTTGATACCCGACACAGCCATTGCAGTCCGGATTGCATTGATCACGCCGCAATGACTGCAGGAGGAGATCACGACCAGGCCTCGCCCTTGAACCACGTAGCAGGTGGCATGCTCGTCTGGATGGCGGTCCGGAACCAGGCGTCCACGCCGCTCATCCTCGCTGAAGTGATCGGAGGGGGTCGGTTCGACCAGGGTATTGGGCAGTACCCGCTCAAACGAGCGGCGTGCTATATTGCCCGTCGTAAAGGGGCCCCGGAGCGCGTGCGCAGCGTCGCAGCAAACAGTTTCGACGCCAGTGACATGAAGTGCCGCGGGGTCGAGCGCGCCCCAGGAAGCCGGCTCTTCGTCGCGCGAGCCGACCCACTTCTCGCGAAACGCTTCCTTGCCGCCGACAAACAGGCGCAGATCCTTGCGCATGCACTCCCGGTAATGGGAGACAAATCCGGTCAGTCCTCCGTAATGATCGCGGTGTCCGTGGCTCAGAATGAGCCCGTCGAGGCGCTCGGGCTCTATGCCGAGCAGGCTGAAATTTCGCACCAGCACCTCGGGCGTGTAGCCAAAATCGAGCAGGTACTGGTTCGTTCCAGTCGTATCTCTGGATTCGAGATGCAGAGACAAGCCCCATTCTCCAGCCAGGGTCGAGTTGAGGTTGCTGCGAATCCGGCCAACGTGTTCGATCGCGACCATTGGATGCGTCGCCTTGGGCATGAACTGGTCGAAGACCGAATCGACGACAACCCGGACCGACAGCGATCCGACTGTTGGCGCACTGAAGGGCTGGAGCGGTTTCATTCGATCTCCTCGGTCCGGGACGCTACCGATGTATATTCATTGTGATGCGTCTTCGGAACGCCGCTTCGCAAACGCGTCCGATCGCGCCACTGCCAGCGTTGTGCCCATTTTGGCAGAGAAGGAGCCCCTCGATGCCTGCCACCGTCCGCAATGTCGCACGCGAAAAGCTCGAACAGGGTCAGCTCGCGCTTGGAGTCGGGGTGCGGATCACGCGCAGCGTCGAGATCGCGAAGGCAATGGCCGTGGCCGGCTTCGACTGGCTGTTTCTCGACATGGAGCATGGCGTCATGTCGCTCGAAGCCTGCGCGCAGATCTCGACCGCCGCGCTCGATGCCGGTATCGCGCCGATCGCGCGCGTCCCAAACGGCGAATACGCAATCGCCACCCGGGCGCTCGACAACGGCGCGCTCGGAATCGTCATGCCGCATGTGGATAGCGCAGTGGAGGCGCGCGAGGTCGTCAACCGGCTGAAATATCCGCCAGTCGGTCACCGCTCGATGGGGGGCATCGGGCCGCATTACGGATTGCGCTCGGCCAGCTCGGGCGAGGCTGCAGCGGCACTCAACGCCGCCAATCTGACCATCGTCATGCTCGAGACGCTAACGGCAATCACCAATGCCAAAGAGATTGCTGCGGTACCGGGGATCGACGTGCTGCTGATCGGCACCAACGATTTGTGCGCCGAAATGGGCATCCATGGTGATTTCGGCAACGACCGCGTGGCAGACGCCTATCGGGTGATGATCTCGGCAGCCCGCAACCACGGGAAGTTTCCAGGTATGGCAGGGGTCTACAACGAGACGATCATGCCGCGCTACATCGAGATGGGCGCGCGTTTCATCCTGGCCGGCCAGGACGCGGCGTTTATGGCAGCCGCCGCGGCTCAGCGCACCGGGTTTCTGCGCAGGCTTTCGCCAAGCCGCTAAGCGCCTTCTGCGGCGGCAAGATGCGTCATGCCTTAGGCTCGATCACGCGCGCCGGCAGATCGACCTCGCTCAGATCTAGCCGTTGACCTGCCGCATAATCTTTGTCCAGCGGTCGATGATCGGCAACACCGTGTCCGCCTTTTCCGGCGGGAACATCGGAACGACGCGGGCGACGCCGATCTCTGCCCAGCGCTTCACCCGGTCCGGATCCTCGCCGAGGCCGAAGGAGGTGATCTCGATGGAAGCCGGATCGCGGCCCGCTTCCCGCGCCATCTCGCGGAATTTCGGCAGCACCTCGGCGATCTCGCCGCGTGCAGTCGGGATCCAACCATCGCCATAGCGGATGGCGCGCCGGGCGCCATGCGGGAAGGCGCCGCCGACATGGATCGGCGGGTGCGGCTTCTGCACCGGTTTCGGCCGGGCGATCATCGGGTCGAAATGGACGAATTCCCCATGGTATTCAGCCTCCGATTTCGTCCAGACCTCCTTCATCGCCTCGATCGATTCACGCATCCGCTTGAAGCGCGTCGCATAGACGGTGCCGTGGTTTTCCATTTCGTCCTGGTTCCAACCGCCGCCGACCCCAAACAGAAAGCGTCCCCGGCTGACCTGATCGATCGAGGCGACCAGTTTTGCAGTCTGGATCGCGTCGCGCTGTTGAATGAGAGCCACGCCGGTGCCGAATTTGATGGTCTTCGTGACCTGGCTGGCTGCTGCGAGCACCACGAACGGGTCCATGGCGTCGTAATACTGTTTCGGCAGATCGCCGCCTCCCGGAAATGGCGTCTTGCGCGACAGCGGGATATGCGAGTGCTCAGGCGCCCAAACCGACTCGAAACCGCGCTCTTCGAGCGCGCGGGCAAGCTCCATCGCCGACATCGAGTAATCGGTAAAGAACATCGCGCCGCCGAAATGCATGCCGCTCTCCTTCCTATCTCCTGGTATGGCAGCGGAGGTTACCGGCTGGCGTCGGCCAATGCTATCGATTATCCACCAGCACGCGGTTAGGACGCGAACCGCATTCTCGTCTCGCCAGCACTCGGGAGGGGGCTCAAATGGGGACGCAAGGGCCCGCGGAAGAATCTTCGGCCGGGGCGCGCGGCCCGCGCAAGATCATCCATATCGATATGGATGCGTTTTATGCATCTGTCGAGCAGCGCGACAATCCTGAGCTCCGAGGTAAGCCGGTCGCAGTCGGTGGATCGCGCGAACGCGGCGTCGTCGCGGCCGCAAGCTACGAGGCCCGGAAGTTCGGCGTGCACTCCGCGATGCCATCGGTCACCGCCAGGCGGAAATGCCCCGACCTGATCTTCGTAAAGCCGCGGTTTGACGCCTACAAGGCGATCTCGTTACAGATCCGCGCGATCTTCGCCGCATACACGCCCATTGTCGAGCCGTTGTCGCTCGACGAGGCGTATCTCGATGTCACCGAGAACCTCAAGGGCATCCCCTCGGCGACACAGATCGCGGAAGAAATCCGCGCAAGGATCCGCGCCGAAACCGAGCTCACGGCTTCGGCTGGTGTGTCCTACAACAAATTCCTTGCCAAACTTGCTTCCGATCACCGCAAGCCGGACGGGCTGTTTGTCATCACTCCGCAGATAGGGCCGGCATTCGTCGAGATCTTGCCGGTCAGGAAGTTTCACGGCGTCGGGCCGGCGACAGCGAGGAAGATGGCCCGGCTCGGTATCGCAACCGGGCTCGACCTCAGGGCGCAATCTCAAATGTTCCTGCAGCAGCACTTCGGCAAAGCCGGCTCCTACTATTACTGGGCTGCGCGCGGCGTCGACGAGCGGCCTGTCCGGGCCGATCGGATACGCAAATCCGTCGGCGCCGAGAATACGTTTTCCGCCGATCTATTCACGTACGAGGCCGCGCGGGATGCGCTTCGCGAGATCGTCGATAAGGTGTGGGCGTATTGCGAAGGTTCGGGTATCCGCGGCCGCACCGTCACACTAAAGGTCAAGTTCGCCAATTTCCAGGTGATCACGCGAAGCCGCACCGGTCAGACACAGATCACGACGCCAAGCGAACTCGAACAGCTCGGCAACGCACTGCTTGAGCCTTTGTTCCCTGTCGCGAAGGGCATTCGGCTCCTGGGCCTCTCGCTGTCCTCACTCGCGGAAGAGGCTGCGCGCGGTCCCGAATTCAGGTTGCCCGTTTAGTCCGATCGGCGTTATTCGCACGGGCCGCGTGGTCGGGTCGGTGGTTGATCGGGCACAGGGATGTCGTACGTTGAACTTGGCGGCTTTGTGGTCGGGACTGGGCTCCTAGCAGCTTTCCTGTGCGCCGCGCTGCATCGGATCGTTCATCGTGACACGTTTCGCCGCTATCACGAGGTTGGGTATGCAGTCTTCCTCCAGCTGGGCGTAATATTTGCCGTACTGCTAGCCTTTGTTTTCAATAACGTCTGGTCCGATTACAATGTCGCAGCGCAAGCGATTAACACCGAGTGTGCCAGCCTGCACGGGATCGCGATCCTAAGCGATCGTTTGCCGCCGCCAGCCAGAGGCGCGATCATCCACGATCTGCACACCTACCTCACGACCGTTCTCGAACGAGAGTGGCCGGAAATGCAGCAGCGCAATAGCAGCCGGGCTGCCAGCGGCAGATTTCAGGCGCTCTGGCAGACGGTTGAGACGGCCAATACGGACCCGGCGGACAACCAGGTTCGGGGACAAATGCTGGACCTCATCGCGGCCGCCCATCAAAGCCGTGAGACAAGGCTGTTTCAGATGACGCAGAGCGTCCCGGGACTGATATGGACTCTGCTGATCATGTTCGCCTCCGGGCTCATCGGCTGCATGCTGGTGTTTGCGGCGGAGGCATCCATCTCCAAGGCCGTCCTGGTGGGTGTTTTCGCGTCTTCTCTGACGTTGGCGCTGCTCACCGTGCGCATGCTCGATTTTCCGTTCGAGAGCGCACTGCAGCTCTCTTCACGCGACTTCAACGAAACGCTTGAGAAGGTGGATCATTTGATTGCGGCCGCTCAATCGCATGGCCCAAGAGCCATGGATTAAGCGAAGATCTCGGCGAGCCTCAGCCCGTCGCGAGCGGGATGACCTCAGCGGCAAACCATTGCAGGCGCCCAATGCTCTCGGTAATGGACTGGCCGCGAAAATCGAAGATCAATTCGTGGACGCCGATCGCTGCGAAAGTTCTGATGTCGCCGGCGATCTGTTCCGGTGTGCCGGAGAAGGGTCGGCGGGAGCCGTCCGGCGACGAAGTGCCGGCGTCGTAGAGCGGCGCCTTGTAAGAGATCGTCAGCGCCGAGAAGTCGCG
>JAFASL010000178.1 GCA_019244535.1 Alphaproteobacteria bacterium | reverse complement strand
GCTCAGGGTACGGGCCAGGCACTGGCGACGGCGGCGCGCGGCGACGCCGATCTGGTGCTGGTGCACGAGCCGGAAGCGGAGCGGCAATTTATCGCTGACGGGCATGGCGTCGATCGGCGGCAGGTCGCATGGAACGACTTCGTCGTGATCGGCCCCCGGGCGGACCCGGCGCATATGGCCAGCGGGCACGATGCGGTCGCGGCCTTCACGGCGATCGCTGAGACCGGCGCACCCTTTGTCTCGCGCGGCGACAAGAGCGGAACGGACGCTCTCGAACACCGCCTGTGGCAGGCGGCCGAGATCGATCCGGCGAAGCTTGGCGGAGGCTCGTGGTACCGGGATATCGACGGCGGCATGGGTGCGGCGCTCAACGCGGCGTCTGCCGTGGGTGCTTACACCTTGTCGGATCGCGGCACGTGGCTCAGCTTCGGGAATAAGGGTGACCTCACGGTGCTTGTCGAAGGCGATCCGCGGTTACTGAACCGGTATGATTTGATCCTTCTCGATCTGAAGAAGCATCCCGAGGCCAAGCACGAGCCCGCCCGCCGGCTCGCCGAGTGGCTCGCTTCGCCGGAGGGGCAGGCGGCGATCGGTGCTTACAAGATCGATGGTGAGCAGCTGTTCCACCCCTCGGCGCAATCGCCAAAATGAGGAGAGCCAGATGACGCCGCGTCAGACGTTAAAAAACTTAATCGCCCGCAGCGCCTATACGATGGTGCCGGGTGCCTACGATACATTGACGGCGCGCCTTGTCGAGCAGGCGGGGTTCGAGGCGGTCTACCTGACCGGCGGCGGCTATTCGCGGGCGAACGGGTATCCCGATCTCGGGCTGCTGACGCTGTCGGAGAATGTCCGGTTTATCGGCCTGACGGTCGAGGCGGTCGGCATCCCGGTCATTGCCGACGCCGACACGGGCTATGGCAATGCGATCAACGTGATCCGCACCGTTCGCGAATACGAGAAATCGGGAGTCGCCGCGTTCCATATCGAGGATCAGGTGAGCCCGAAGAAATGCGGCCACTACGAGGGCAAAGAGGTCATCAGCCTCGGCGAGATGGTTGGCAAGATCCACGCCGCCGTCGACACGCGGCGGGACCCGGACCTCGTAATCATCGCCCGTTCCGACGCCCGCGCCGTCGAAGGTCTGCAGGCCTCGATCGACCGCGTCAACGCCTATCTCGAAGCAGGCGCCGATGTCGGTTTTGTCGAGGCGCCGCAGAATGTCGAAGAATTGGGCATTGTGGCACGCCAGGTGAGAGGTCCGGCCCTGGTCAATGTGTTCGAGGGTGGGAAGACACCAATGGTACCGGCGAGCGAGCTCGAGGCGATGGGGTTCCGTCTAGGGATCTACCCGTCACAGACGCACCGTGCGGCAATCCGCGCGGCGCAAACGGTGCTCGCCGCGCTGAAGGAGGACGGCGACACGCGCCGCGTCGAACCCGATCTCGCGACCTTTCAGGAGCGCGAAGACGCGGTCGGCACCGCCCGCTGGCGCGCGCTCGAAGAGAAATATATGCGAAGTTAAAAGCCCGGTTTAGTGCTTTAGCTCGTCGGGGACTTTGCCGCCATTTTCGGCGAGCTTTGTCATGACTTGCTTATGTAACCAGATGTTCATCGACGCCGAGTCGTTCGTGTCGCCACTGTAGTGGAGTTCCTGGGCCAGCTCTTTGCGCGCCGCCAGACTGCTGTCCAGATTTATCAGCTTCATTAAATCGACGATCGAAGTTCGCCAGTTGAGCTGTTGCGGCGTTTTCGCCGCGAGATCGTCCATGATGGCCGCGACATCGACCGGCGATGTTGGTGACGCCCCCGCCCCGGATGCTACCGCAGAAGCCGCGGATTGCGCCGCCGGAGTGCCGGGCTGAGTCGCCGCGGCAGGTGCGGCCGCCGCCGCTGACGAGTGACCGAAAATCGCGGACATGATGTTTCCGAAAATGCTCATCGGCGTCCCTCCAGGTTCAGGGTTTACTCAGTATGTGGCCCTCCGGACCCCTCGGCAAGGCGAGGCGGTCGTCTCCCGCCGCCCTGCCCGGAAAGAGAGGCTACACCACCGGGGAGCGGCCGCCGTCCACGTTGATCGCGCAGCCCGTGACGTAGGAGGCGGCGTCCGAAGCGAGAAAGGTCGCGACGGCAGCGAACTCCTCGGCCCGACCCATGCGACCTAATGGCACCCCGCGCCCGGCCTGGGCAATGAAGTCATCGAGCGAGACATTGGCGCCCTCGCGGCGATGGCGGCGCACGATCTGGTCGCTGACGATGACGCCCACATGCAGTGAGTTGGCCAGCACGTTGTGCGGCGCGCCCTCCTGCGAGAGCGCTTTGGTGAACGCCATCTGCGCGGCGCGGCTGACCGAGGTGGGGGCGCTGTCGGCGCCCGGCGCCTTGGCCCCGATATTGAGGACGCTGATGATGCGGCCCCATTTGCGCTCTTTCATCTGCGGGAAGACGAGGCGGCAGAAACGGATCTGCGCGAACAGCTTCAGGTCGAGGTCGGCCTGCCACATCTCGTCGGTCAACGTCTCCGACGGCCCACGCGTAGACTGGCCGGCATTGTTGACAAAGATGTCAATCTTGCCGAACTCGGACATGACCTGATCGTACGCCGCCTTGATCGGGGCCATTTTCGAGACATCGCAGCTGATCGCCGCAACTTTGCCTTTGGCGCTCCTCTGGATCTGCCCTTTGGCATCGGCCAAGGTAGCCTGGTCGCGCGCGAGGATCGCAACGTCAGCGCCCGAGGCGGCGAATTCCTGCGCGATTGCCAAGCCCAATCCCTTGCTGCCGCCGGTGATGACCGCGCTCCTGCCGTCCAGCCGAATTTCCATATCGGTGCTCCTCCTTTGCGCTGCGATGTCGGCGACTGAACTATTTCGCCGTCAGCCGATCGATTTCTTCCATCTCGGCAGCTGTCAAGGCCCATGAGGCCGCGTGGACATTCTGCTCGACCTGTTCCGGCCGGGTCGCGCCGGCGATGACGCTGGCTACCGCCGGGCGGCGCAGGAGCCAGCTGATGGCGAGCTCCAGCAGCGTATGGCCGCGCTCGGCGGCAAAACCGGCGAGCCGATCCACGATCGCCCAATTATCGCCGGTTAGGTTGCGGTCTGCCGCTCTCGCCATCGTCGCGAGACGGGTGCCGGCGGGGGGCGCCGCGCCGCGCCGGTATTTGCCCGTCAGCAGGCCGTCGGCCAGTGGACGGAACGGGATCAGACCCAGACCATAGGCCTCCAGAACCGGCGTCATGTCACGGTCGAGACCGCGCGCCAGCAGGTTGT
>JAFASL010000444.1 GCA_019244535.1 Alphaproteobacteria bacterium | reverse complement strand
TTCGCCGTGGAGGAGACGACCGAAAACGCGGTCGGCGCTGTGCGTCGACCGCATGGAAGCACAAGGTCCGCGGATGCGGTCGGGTCAAGACCGAAGCCGCCGGAGGCGGTGGCGCGCAGCGCCAGCCTTGACGCAAGCGCAACCGTGGACCAACAGTAAGAACCATTCCCTGTCCGGTTATTCAGGGGCAACTACATTTCGACTTGACCCCACGGGACAGCGTGGCGTTTGCTCTTTCTCAAATTTCGCCTGCGCCGGACACGTTCGTAACGCCGATGCCGTGACCTTTCCGGCATTCCGTCGTACGCCCCGTCATGTCCGGCCGAGGCCTGTTTCGGCAGGGATCAGCTTGGGAAAGTGACGTTTTGGAAATTCGTTACTAGGATACCCTATCTTGCACAGCCTGAGCTGCGCTAATTATCATCGAGATGACCCGAAGTGGATATTTTGCCAAGGCCTGTAATGCCTCTGAGAGCGAAGCCTCGATGCAGGGCGAGGCGTCACAAAAATGCGCTGTTCAAAGATTATGATGTTTCCTCGCGGTAGTGCCAAATCGTCGGATGATTTCAGCTTTCCGGTGCCGCTCGACATCGGCCGGGCCATGGCCAAAGGGACCGGGTGGACAGTCGGAACTCAACTAAGCATCCAGGCGATCGGGATGCTGAGCATGATGGTGCTGGCTCGTTTGTTGGTCCCAGCGGACTTCGGCCTGGTCGCGCTGGCGACGACTCTGTCGGGTGCGCTTCAAGCGGTCAGCGAATTCAGCTTTGATGTGGCTTTGATCCAAAACCAAAGTGCGGGCCGCCGCGAGTACGATACTGCTTGGACATTGTCTATATGCCGCAACGCGATCCTCGCCGCGGCACTCGCGGCAGCAGCGAGGCTAATTACATCCTCTTTCGGTGATGAGCGCCTCGGGCCGGTTGTGTACTGGCTGGCTTTGGGAACCTTTTTCAGCGGATTTCAAAATATCGCCGTCGTTGATTTCCGCAAAGAATTGGCGTTTCATCGAGATTTGGTATTTTTGGTTGTCGGCAAGCTTGGCCCAACCGCGGTTACTGTGCCACTCGCTTTTCTGTGGCGCGATTATTGGGCATTGGTGGCTGGTATCGTCGCCGGTTCAGTATTTCGTGTCGCGCTGAGTTTCGCGATGCATCAATATCGACCGCGCATCACCTTTGCCCGATGGCGCGAACTCATACACTTTTCGAAATGGCTTGTTCTTAGCAACCTATGCATCTTTGTCTGGAGCCGGAGCAGTACAATTATCCTGGGAAGAATCTTAGGGGAGCACGCCATCGGGGTCTTCAGCATCTCGGAAGAAATCGCGGGCGTTGTCACGACCAACCTGCTGATGCCACTACGAAGAGCGATATTACCGGGATACGCGAAACTCGCAAGTGATGCCGAGCGCATGCACGATGTCTTCATCGACATTTTTGCGGTTCTGTTTCTTGCGAGCGCGCCACTCTCTTTAGGCATCGGCGTGGTTGCTGACCCGCTGGTTAGAATTGCTCTTGGCCCGCAGTGGCTTGCAACCATCCCGCTGATCCAGGTGCTTTGCGTCGCGGATTTCCTGCGCCTGTTAACCGCTGCCGCGAGCCCGATCTACATCGCGACGGGACGCCCGCATTACATGATGGTGTTATACGGCGGCGGTGCAATCGCCACGGTTCCGTTGCTGATTTACGGCATCGCGCAAGCTGGCGCCTTGGGAGCAGCCTACGCCATATTAGTAGTCGCGGTTCTATCCGCGGCTTTGGACTTCTTTTTGGTAAATCGTTTGCTGCAACTAACCGTTTCGCGGCTGTTCGCGGGATGCTGGCGGCCGATCATTTCCATGACCGTGATGGTGGCAACGGTAGCGGGAGTTCAGGCCTCTTGGCCGAAATCCCAGTCTGTAGGAGACCTGATCTTGATGCTCGGGGCAGCTGTCACCGTGGGCGGCGCGGTTTATTCGCTTTGCGGGTTCGTGCTGTGGATCGTTGCCGGCCGGCCGAGGGGGGCGGAACGTCATCTCTTCGAGGCGGTCAAAATTGTGCTGAAAGGGGTTTCGCAGACCCTTTATCGGGTCCGGGCGTCTCAGGGATAAACCGCGCCGGCTGCCCGATTTGGGCGGGCGTCTCCAACACTCCGGCCGCCGCTGCGGGATCGTTACTCTGCTTCTCCGATCTGCTTTCGCGGCTTCGCTTCCTTTCTCCAGCGGAGCACCGAGATTGGCCGGTTGCGGCGGCAGCGCATGACGGGGCCAGCGATCGCGCGGAGCTCGGCATGCCGGACTCGACGGTGGGCGCGATCCTGCGCCGGCTCGGTTTGGGCAAGCGGGCGGCACTCGAGGCGAAACCACCGGTGCGCTACGAACGCCAACGACTCGGCGGGATGATCGTAACCGTCCGTGGGCGGCCATCTTGCAGACCGGCTTTGGTTGGGCTGGTAAGCATCGGTGCAAGCGCCAGTATTAATCCTGGTGTTAGAGACGTGCGATGGCAAGGGTAGAGGTTCACCGGCCCGAAACGTCGTCGGCATTGGAGGGCGAGCAAAAAGGAGCGATTGTTGCCGAGAAGCTTGGCCCCACGTGCCGTAGTCAGGGAGATCGCGCGTCGCGCGGAGATTGGCACTGGCCAGATTTATCGCCGGCGCCAAGAGCTTGTGCCGGCAAAGGTTTCGCGCAGGTTGTGATCGCGCCGATCGGGGCTGACGCCAGCTGCCTGTGCCACCGGCGATCGAAATCGAGTTTGCGGGGAAGTCGCGCATTCCCGGGTTCGATCCGGCCGGACTGGCGGCGGCGGTGGTCAAAGCATTGTCGGGGCGATGATCCCGGTTCCGTCGGGAGCTCCAGGTTTGGGTGGCCGTCGGCCACACCGACATGCGGCGTGGGATGAACAGCTTGGCGCTGCAGGTCCGAGGGCCGTTCTGCCACTGCCGCCGAAGCTATCACACGATGCCGACTAACCTCGATGGCCTGGCGGCCTTCCGGTACCACATTTATGGTGCTCTGGTTTGCGCCTGCTGACGCGCGCAACCAAAACGACCGCAGCGCGTGGGACCGGATGAACATATTCGCGGACCAGTGGCTGCCAAAGCCACGCATCCTTCACCCGTGGCCCAACCAGCACTTCGCCGTCAAAAATCCAAGGTGGAAGCCGGATTGCGGGAATGCCGCACCTCCGGTTCTGTGATGGGCATCCCTACCGCAATCCGGGCGCCTCCTGCGGACGCGATGGCTATTATCGATGTTGAACCCCCAAAAAAAGCGAGCTGAGCGCTCTGCTGTTCGGAATCCGGGGAAGCTCGGTTAGAATTTATTCTCGAGTAGCAGAGGGCGATTATGGAGCGAATTGATTTATCCGTCTTGCGCCGCTTGCTTTTGAACCCCTATTTCATTCCGATTTGTCTGGCGTTTTATCTCTGCACAAGGATCGCAGTAGTTTGGTTCATTCCGATCGACCAGCACTCTGACAATCTGTGGTATTATAACAGAGCAGTAGCCCTAGCAACCGGCCAGGGGTATTCGGAAGGCGGCATCCCGACCGCATACTGGCCGCCTGGATGGCCGGGCCTTCTAGGTCTGTTGTTTTGGACTTTCGGGCCTTCCGTGGGTCGGACAAATCGCCAATCTCGTGTTTGCAGCGGTTATTTTTTGGGTGACCTTGCGCTTGGGGTCGACCCTATTTTCCGACCCACTGGTAGGGCGTCTCGCTGTGCTGATTTTGACCGTTTATCCAAATCAGATCTTATATGTACCGCTTCTGGGAACTGAAGTCTTCTATACGGCCTTGCTGCTGACGGCCGTCGCAGTAATCGTCGCCGGCCAAAGCTGGCCGAGATTGGTTTTGTCTGGGATCCTGTTTGGCGTCGGGACGCTGACGAAAGCGCAGACGCTGCTGCTTCCGGTTATCCTTTTGACCGTGTGGTGGGTGCTTATGAGAGACCAACTCAAGGTCTTTCGGCAAATCGGCAGGGTGGCCCTCATCTATGCCGCTATGGCGGGTGTTATCCTGCCGTGGTCGGTGCGGAATTACTGGATATTTGGCGAGTTTGTCTTGATATCGACGAATTGGGGGAGGGACGCTACTCAGTGGCAACAATCCCAGCGCGTCGGGCGATT
>JAFASL010000435.1 GCA_019244535.1 Alphaproteobacteria bacterium | reverse complement strand
CGTCCGGGTCGGCCAGCGTCGTCTCTAGCCGGTCCCGGTATTCGGGAAGCAGATCAGGGGGGCGCTCGGCAATATGCCGTTCCCGTTCGGCAGTACGTTCGACCTCCGCGCCGAGATAGGGACACTCGAACCGGGGCACAAACGGCTCACGCGCCGGCGACGGTCAGATCGTCGATGCGCAGGGTCGGCGCGTCGGCGCCGGTCCTGAATTCGAGGTCGTCGGCCGCGACCAGCCGGGCGAACATGTCCTTCAAATTGCCGGCGACGGTCATCTCACTGACCGGGAAGGCGATCTCGCCCTTGTCGATCCAGAAGCCGGCGGCGCCGCGGCTGTAGTCGCCGGTGACACCGTTGACCCCCATGCCCATCATCTCGGTCACGTAGAAGCCGCCGTCGATATCGGCGATCAGTTCCTTGGGGCTTAACGCCCCCGGCTCGATCCATACATTAGTCGCCGCGGGTGCGGGAGGAGAGGCGGTGCCGCGCGCCGCATGGCCGGTTGTCTTGAGACCGAGCTGGCGTGCCGAACGCAGATCCAGAAGCCAAGTCGTCAGCACCCCTTTGTCGATTATGGCGCGCCGGCGATTTGCGATACCTTCGCCGTCGAAAGGCTTCGAGCGCAGGCCGCGATGCCGGTGCGGGTCGTCGATAATCGTGATCGCCTCGGGAAAAATGCGGTCGCCCAGGCGGTCCTTGAGAAAGCTCGTGCCGCGCGCAATTGACGGTCCCGAAATCGCGCCCAGCAAATGCGAGATGAAGCCGCGCGCGACGCGCGGGTCGAACACCACGGGGCAGCGGCAGGTCGGCATTTTTTTTGCGCCTAGGCGCTTGACGGCGCGTTCACCCGCGCTCTTGCCGATCTCAGACGGATCGCGCAGATCGGCGGCGTGGATTGCGCTGGCAAAATCATAGTCGCGCTCCATCCCGGTGCCCGAGCCGGCGATGACGCTGGCGCTGACGCCCTGGCTCGAACCGGAATACGCTCCGGCAAAGCCGTTCGAGGCCGCTAACGCGACGCTCGATCGGCCCCATCCGGCCTCGGCGCCTTCGGAATTGGTGACCCCGTCGACAGCGAGCGCCGCTTCTTCGGCGGCCTGCGCCCGCTCGATCAGTACCTCCACCCCTGGTTCCTCCGGATCGAGCATGTCGAGGCTCGGAAACTCGCGTGCGATCTCGCCGGGATCGGCGATGCCGCAATAGGGGTCTTCGGGCACCGTGCGGGCCATCGCGACCGCACGCTCGACGAGTTCGTCGAGCGCTTTCGGTGAGCGGTCGCTGGAGGAGACCACCGCCTGCTGCCGGCCGATAAATACTCGGAGCCCCAGATCCTCTCCTTCCGAGCGCTCGAGCTTCTCGGTTTTGCCGAGGCGACGGGCATGCGACAGCGAAATGCCTTCGAACAGCACCGCGTCCGCGGCATCGGCGCCAGCCCGGCGGGCGCGTCCGATCAGGTCTTGCAACAGGTTAAGCGCGGCGGCGCTTTCCTTGGTCATTTCCGTCATCGGTTCTCCGCTGGTTTCCAGATGGGCTTGCCCGATCCGGGCAGCCCGTAGCTCGCCCATTTGCGCGTCACCTCGGTGACGATTCCCTCAGCCATGCGGATCGGGCGGCCCCATTCGCGCCAGGTCTCCGGCGGCCATTTCCCGGTCGCATCGAGGCCGATCTTGCCGCCGAGGCCCGATTCGGGCGAGGCGAAATCGAGGTAGTCGATCGGGGTGTTGTCGACGAGGGTTATGTCGCGAACCGGGTCCATGCGGGTCGAGATCGCCCACATGACCTCCTTCCAGTCGCGCGCGTCGATGTCGCCATCGACTACGATGACAACTTTCGTGTACATGAACTGCCGAAGAAACGACCAGACCCCCATCATCACGCGTTTGGCATGGCCGGGATAGGCCTTGCGGATCGCCACCACCGCGATGCGGTAGGAGCACCCCTCGGGCGGCAGCCAGAAATCGACGATTTCCGGAAACTGTTGCTGCAGCAGCGGGATGAAGACCTCGTTCAACGCTTCGCCGAGGATCGACGGCTCGTCCGGCGGACGGCCGGTGAAGGTCGACAGGTAAATCGGGTCCGCCCGCATCGTGATCGCCGAGAGCTGGAAGACGGGGAAGCGCTCGATCGAATTGTAGTACCCAGTGTGGTCACCGTATGGACCTTCATCGCCGTATTCGTCTAGCGAGACATGCCCTTCGAGTACGATCTCGGCCTCGGCCGGCACCTTCAAAGGAACCGTCTTGCAGTCGACGAGTTCGACTTTGCGGCCGCGCAACAGCCCAGCGAACTGGTATTCCGACAGGGTATCCGGGACGGGTGTAACGGCGGCGAGGATCGTGCTGGGGTCGGCGCCGATGACGGCTGCGGCCGGCAAGGGTTCGCGGCGCTCGGTGCGCCAGCGTTGATGATGCTGCGCGCCGCCGCGATGCTTCAGCCAGCGCATCAGGGTCGTGTTGCGCCCTGTCACCTGCATCCGGTAAATGCCGAGATTGAACCCGTCTTCGCGGCGCTCGCCGGGACCGCGGGTGACGACCAGGGGCCAGGTGATCAGCGGCGCGGGCTCGCCCGGCCAGCAGGTCTGGATCGGCAGCACCGACAGGTCGATGTCGTCGCCGCGCAGCACGATCTCCTGACAGGGCGCCGCGGCGACGGTGCGGGGGCGCATTGCCATGACGGTGCGCAACAAGGGCAGCATGTGCAGAGCCTCGCGCCACCCGCCGGGGGGTTCCGGCTGCTTTAGAAAGGCGAGCGTCTCGCCGATCTCGCGGAGGCTGGCCGGCTCGCGGTCCATCCCCCAGGCGACCCGCTGGACAGTGCCGAAGAGATTGACCAGCACGGGCATCCCATAATTGCCGCCACTCTCGCGGGTGACCTGTTCGAATAAGGCCGCCGGTCCGCTATCCGCCAGCAGCCGGGTTTGGATCTCGGTCATTTCGAGACGAGGCGACACCGGGACACGAACCCGCACGAGCTGCCCGGCCGTCTCGAGCCGGTCCATAAAATCGCGCAGGCTGGAATAGGACATGCGCCCTATATGGGGGCTCCGGAGTTCCCCGCGAGCGCGGTTGCGGGCGGAAACAAGGCATGGGCGCCGCGGCAACTTTACCGCGGCGCCGACGCTGCGAAAATTACGTGAGGCTGAGGGTCTCGGCTCAGCGCTGCGGCGACGAGCTCCCCGACCTTTGGTTCGTGTTCGCTCCCTCTCTCGCTGCCATCCCGCTATTGCCGGCAAGCTCCTTGGCTTCGGTCAAATGCTGCTCCAATACCGGGGTCAAGTTCTCGGCGAAGGATTTGATTGCGGGATTATGGCCTTCCTTTGCCTCTTTCTGAAATAATAAGACGGTCTTTTCGTGGTCCTGGACCATATGCTCTACATATTGCTGATCGAATTGATCGCCGCTGAGACCCTCCAGCTTTTGTTTCGCTTGCTTTTGCTCGGCAGTGAGCGCCGGCTGTGAGTTTTCATGCTCTTCTTTCAGGATCGCCGTCAGCCAGTTGTTCGCGAGAGTGTGATCGGTCGCCATCCAGCGGCCAAATTCTTTGACGGCGGGTGTCGCAGCCTTGCGCTCGGCGAGCTGGCCCAGCTCTACCTCGGCGAGGCTTCCCGCGCCTGCCTCCTGGATAAATGTCTTGTCTTGTTGGTTCAAGGTTTGAGACCCGGTTGCGGTGTTTTGGGCCCAGGCCGGCGCGGCGGCGAGCAGGGCGCAAACCGATGCTGCAGCAAGCAACTCTTTCATGAAGCGACTCCCGTAATTCGTAAAACGGATGACGATTTGCGAACGCTTCCTCGTCTTGCCCGTTCCTTCCGTCAGAGGGCAGTCACCTCCCAGACGACCCCATCGCGGCTCTCGCGATCCTCGAGATCGAGCGTGCTCGGCACAACGTAGCGCGCACGCTCGCGAAGCCCACGATCGGGGAGATAGGCACGGCCGGGATCGCCCAGCAGAACGAGGCAGCCGCGTCCCGCGAGCGCCGGCAGCCATGCGGCGATCCGCTTCGCCATCGGCCGTTCGTAGCAGACGTCGCCCGCCGTGATCACCTCCCAGCACGGATCGGTGGCGTCGACAAGATCGGCGGTCGTCACATCGACTTCGACGCCATTCGCTGTGGCATTAAGGGCGATTGCGGCGGCAGCAAAATGGTCGATGTCGGCGGCGAGCACACGCGCCGCGCCCGCCTTGGCAGCGGCAATCGCGACAAGACCGGAGCCCGCGCCGAAATCGAGCACGAACTGCCCGGCGACCTGTTCGGGATGGTCGAGCAGATAGCGCGCCAGAGCCTGACCGCCAACCCATGCGAAAGCCCAAAACGGCGGAGGCACCGCACCGCGCGCCAGAATTACCTCTGTGGCGTGCCAGATCGGACTGATTTCAGTCGCCAAATGGAGGCGGATTTCCGGAACCAGCGACGGTGCCGAGATTGCCGTGTTGTGGCGAATAAAGGTGGCCGGATCCAATGCGACTTACCGGAAATGGCCGGCCAGGATCCCGATGAGAACCAACCAGCCGACGGCGCGGTTCGAGCGAAATTTGCGCAGGCAGTCGGCGGGATCATCGGTCGTCACCTTAGCTGCCTGCCAGACCAGCTGCCCCGCGGCGGCGGCGAGACCGACCCAGAAGATCACGCCGAGGCCAGCTCCGCCCCCGGCCGCCGCCCAAAAGAGCAGCGCCGCGCAGTAAAATATGAAAAGCCACGGCCGGGTGAGCGCCCCCAATGCGATCGCCGAAGATTTGACCCCGATGCGGATATCGTCCTCCTTATCCTGATGCGCATAGATCGTGTCATAGCCGAGCGTCCAGAAGATGCCGCCGCCATAGAGCAGCAGCGACGGCCAAGCGACGGTCCCGGTGACCGCAGTCCAGCCGATCAGCGCCCCCCAATTGAAATTGAGCCCGAGAAACACCTGTGGCCAGTAGGTGATGCGCTTCATGAACGGGTATGTCGCGATCAGCACGAGTACCGCCACGCCGAGCAGGATCGTCACGCGGTTGAGGCTGAACAAGACCGCTGCCCCGACCGTCAGCTGCAGGAGCAGAAAGACCATCGCCTGAAGCACCGAAACGGCGCCGCTGGGCAGCGGTCGCAGGCGAGTGCGCGCGACCTGTGCGTCATAGTCCCGGTCGGCGATATCGTTCAGCGTGCAGCCGGCGCCCCGCATCGCGACGGCGCCCACGGCAAACAGCGCCAGCAAGGCTGGGTCGGGCCAGCCTCGCGAGGCGAGCGCGATCCCCCACCATCCGGGGAACAGCAAAAGCCACGTGCCGATCGGTCGGTCGAGCCGCGCCAGGCGGGCGTATGGCCGGCACCCGGCGGGCAGGTACCGTTCGACCCAATCACTCTGATGAATGTCGCTTGGGTCCGAGCGTGCCGCCCTCAGCTCCTCCCCCGCTTCCCCCGGGTGCGTGATGGCGGCTCCCGGCGAAGTGTTTTGCGTCGTCATGGGTTAATCTTGGAGGCGCGACTTCCCAGACTCAAGCCGTGGAGCAGGCCATGACCAAGGGTCGCGCACCGCGCCTCTACATCGAGGCGCCGCTGGGCAGCGGTCGCAGGCGA
>JAFASL010000077.1 GCA_019244535.1 Alphaproteobacteria bacterium | reverse complement strand
GAGTAACCGTCGCCGCGCACGCCCACGGTGAAATTGTATTGTCCGCCGAGCGGGTCGCCGAAGCGCCGGTTCCACTCCGAGCCGACCGACAGCCGCCGGGTTTGAGTGCCGACCTCGCGAACAATGTCGAGAATGTTGGCATTGAGGTTCAAGCGCCCGCCCAGGGGGTCCGGCGGGCTTTGCCAATTGCGGTTGGCGACCGGCAGGACGATCGGTTGCGTAGAATCACCGATGCCGGGCAGCAGCGGTTGAAAGATATAGGCGTTCACATCGGTGGAGGCACGCGGCTCGAAGCCTTCGAGATAAGCACGGCTGATCATCGCGTTGAGGAGCGGGTTGCCGAAGCCGAAGCGCAGCAGATAGGTCTGATCCGAGACGCGCTGGATATCGAGCCCGGTGCGATAGGTCTCGTTCAAGTCAAAGACGCTGTGCTCATCGAAATGGCCGCGCCATTGCTCCCCCTCGCTCGAAGAACTGCTGCCGGAGCCGACATTGCTGTGATTGAGACTGCCGGTAGCGCTGAGGGTGCCATTGCCAAACCGCTCGCGGTATTCCGCCTCGAGCAACGGACCAACCTTGGTATAGAACCGCGGCGCGAAGGTCACATCCTTATCCGGTCCGAGCACCAGATAATATGGGATCGTTACATGCGCGCCGAGGGTGTTGGAGCTCCCGATCGACGGCGTCAGAAAGCCGCTCGCGCGCTTCACTGACGGATCCGGAGTCGAAATGTAGGGAGAATAAAAGACCGGCCAGCCGTCGATTTCCATAACGGCGTCGCGAAACTCGACGAGCTGCAGCTCTTTGTCGTGGTCGATCTCGCGCGCCTTGAGCTGCCATAGAGGCGGCGCGCTCGGGTCGTTTGTGCAGAGGTCGCATGGCGAATAGACGCCGCGCACCAGCTCGGTATGGTTCGCATTGGTGCGGCGCATCGCATTGGCCGCCAGACGAGAGCGGTCCGCCATCAGCATCCGGACGTTCTTGGCAAATCCCTCGGTCATCGAATCGCGCAGTTCCATGAAATCGGCAAAGACGATTTCACCGGTGGGCTGCGACAGGCTGACGTTTCCGGATGCCGTCACCGTATCCGTGCGTTGATTGTAGGTCACAACGTCGGCGAGCAGAACCTGCCCGTTCTGCGAGATTTCGACGTGACCACGAGCGATCGTCAGGGCCAATTGCTCGTCGTATTGGATCTCGTCGGCGCGAAACAGAATCGGGGCGTCCTTGTCCTGGTGGGCGCCGCCGCCAAAAGTAAATTGCGCAGTAGCGGGAATTGCGGCCCCCAGCATCACGAGCAGGCCAAAGAGGGCTCTGGCGAGCCATCCGGCGATGCCGCAACAACTCGGGCGCGGCGGGCCGGACATCAGCCGTCTTCGAGATGGAGCAGCATCGAGGTACCGAAAATCAGGCTGACACCGGTCGGCGTCCAGGCCGCCAGGGTGACCGGGATCTTGGTGGAGAGCCCCAGCGCGAAGACGATGTCGGAGACGAAGTACAGCAGGAACCCGCTGGCGACGCCGCCAACGATCATCAACGTCGCGCCGCCGCGCCGCTGCATGCGCAGACTGAATGTCGCTGCGATTAGCACCATTGCGCACAACAGAAACGGGCGGGCGAGCAGCACGTTGAAGTGCAGGCGGTGGCGTTGCGCCGGAAACCCCGACTGTTCGAGCAATTCGATGAACCCCGGTAGGTCCCAGAAAGACATCGTGTCAGGCGAGGCGAAGCTCTCCTCGATTTTGCGCGGCGTGAGAGTGGTCGCTAGGTGTATTTCGTCGAACGGATGCGGCGGCTCGTCGGGCGCCCAGCGAATGCCGTTCTCGATGACCCAATCGCCGCTCTCCAGACGCGCGCTCTTCGCGTCGATCCGCGAGGTGAACTGGGTCAGCTCGTTGAAAAAGAACAGCGTCACCGAATCGAGGACTAGTTGCTGCGACGCAAGTTTGCCGGCGTGAATGATGATCTGATTGCCCGCCTGATCGCTTTGCCGTAGCCACAAGCCGGCATTCGAGAGGGCCAGCTGGTCCGAGCCCTGACGGAGGATGTGGCCTTCGAGCTTTTCGTAGGCCGCTTCGGTCAGCGATGCGATCGGGTTGAAGATCGTCACGGCGACCAGACCGATCAGAAACGCGACGATGACGGCCGGGCTCAGAAACTGCCAGACAGAAACTCCTGCCGCCCTTGCCACGACAAGTTCGTTGTTGCGGGTCAAGCGCCAGAAGGCGAGCATCGTCCCGAACAGGATCGCGAAGGGCAGCACCTCTTGCGCCGTGTGCGGCAGCTTCAACGCTGCCATTTCGAGGAGCAGCCCCAAGGTTGCTTGAATTTTCGCGCCGCCGCGGCGAATCAGCTCGATATAATCGAGCAGGAAGGTAATGACGACCATCGCGGCGAACACGCCGCCGAACCAGGCGGAGAATTGGCGGGCGATGTAGGCAGAGAAAGTCTTCGCGACGTGCAACGGCCCCCTCCGAATCGCCGCAGGTTGTCAGTGCGCCGGGCGGGCAGCGAGCAGCGGCCAGCGGAAACCGAGCTTTATCCCCCCGCGCAACAGGATTCCAAACCCGAGCACCAACGGCAAGAGGTCGACCGCATACATCAGCGGGATTGCTGCCGGCGACCGCACGGCCAGATTGTTGACGCCCAGGTCGAGCATCTGGAATGCGAAGGCAAGCCCTATTGCGAGAAGGACGCGTTTCAGCTGTCCGCGCCGGTTCAGCTCGCCTGGCAACAGGCAAGCCAGCGGGATCAGAGAAAAGCTGAATGCGGAGAGCGGCACGAGAAGCCGCTGATGCCCCTCGGCGAGAAAGACGGCGCGCAGCGAAGCGTCAGCGTCCGCGGGCGGGGAAAACAGCTCGCCGAGAAATCGCTCCTGCGCTTCGCGAAAGCGGACGACCGGCGCGTCACGCCACGCTTCAAGATCGAGCGTGTAGCTGTCAAAGGTCAGCAGCGAGAGCTTACGGGTGTCGGGGTCGAATTGCTGGCGGTTGCCGTTGACCATGACGATTCGAGCGCCGCTTGGCGAATCGACAAACACGCCGCGCTCGGCCAGGATCGTCACTGGCTTCTCCGGATCGCGACTGTCGCTGATGAGCAGCCCGGTGACCTCGCCCCGGTCGTCGCGGCTGCGGATGTAGATCGTCAGCTTGTCCGAGATCGTCGTGAAGGTGCCTTCCTGAATCAGGCTCGAGACGAAGCGGTTGCGGATCTCGAATTGGAGGTCCTTGAAAGCTCGGTTTGACGCCGGCAAGAAATAGACTGAGAGGCTCATCAGGACGAGAAAGGCGATGCCGGCCAGGAGCAAAACGGGTTTTGCGAGCGCAAGCTGACTGAGGCCCGCGGATCGCATCACCACGAGCTCGCTCTCGCCGCTCAGCCGGTTAAACGTGAAGAGGACGGCGATAAAGACGCCGATCGGCAGGACGATGTCGAGAAAGCGGGGCAGGATCAGCGCCGCCAGATAGAGAAAAACCTCGATCGAGAGGCCGCGATTGACGATCAGGTCGATCAGTCGCAGCGATTGGGCGAGCCATATTGCGGCGCTAAGAGCGGCGGTGACAAAGATCATCACGCCGAAGCACTGACGCAGAATGTACCGGTCGAGCCTCTTCATCATCGCGGATCATAAGGGTTGCCGCGCAGCCCAGCCAGATCGATGTCCTGGAGTCGACCGCGGGTCCCGACTATGTAACGATGACATAAGTAGGTGGGAGGCGGGCTGCCTGACCTCCAACTTCCCGAATCGAGGTCGCGCGATGAAGATCAGCTTTGCCGAGCCCGACTTGCCCCACTCCGGTGCGGTCGTGGTCGGGGTATGGGAAGGGAAGGCGTTGACTCCCGCTGCGAGTCGGATCGACGAGGCGGCTGGTGGCGCGATTGCCCGTGCGCTTTCCGCGCCATCGCGGTTCACGGGCAAGAAAGATCAGCTGCTGCCGATTCTCGCCCCTCCCAAACTATCGGCGAGCCGTATCGTTCTTGCCGGCCTCGGAAAGCCCGAATCGGCTGATTCCGGATCACTTCAGCAGCTGGGTGGGACCCTGTTCGCGCACCTGAATGCCGCCGGCGAGGAAGAGGCGACGGTCATGATCGACATCGGCGATACGGCTTCAGTCGGGCCAGCCGAAGCAGCCGCAGAAATCGCTTTCGGCGCGCAGCTGAGATCGTACCGTTTTGACAAATACAAAACCAAGCAGAAGCCCGAGCAGAAGCCGTCGCTGACCCATTTGACCGTCGCGACAAGCAGCGCAAACGCTGCGAAACGTGCCTATCGACCTTTGGAAAAGACGGCCGCGGCGGTTTTCCTGACCCGCGACTTGGTCTCGGAACCCGCCAATGTAATCTACCCGGAGACACTGGCGACGGCGGCCGAGGGGCTGACCGAGTTAGGCATTGAGGTTGAGACTCTCGACGAGACCAAGATGCGAGAGCTCGGGATGAACGCGCTGCTCGCGGTAGGACAGGGCAGCGCCCGCCCTTCCCGCCTCGTTGTCATGCAATGGCACGGAGTCGAGAGCTCGGACGGGGCGCGGGGCCGGCCGCTCGCGTTTGTAGGCAAGGGCGTTACGTTCGACACTGGCGGCATATCCATCAAGCCCGCCGCAGGCATGGGCGACATGAAATGGGACATGGCGGGTTCCGCCGTGGTCCTCGGGCTGCTGCGGCTGTTGGCCGCGCGCAAGGCGGCCGTCAATGCGGTCGGCATTGTCGGGCTGGTCGAGAATATGCCGTCGGGCACAGCGCAGCGGCCGGGCGACATCGTCACTTCGATGTCCGGTCAGACAATCGAGGTCTTGAACACCGATGCCGAGGGCCGGTTGGTTCTCGCCGACGCGCTGTGGTATTGCCAGCAACGCTTTAAGCCACGCCTGATCATCGATCTTGCAACCCTGACGGGCGCGGTCATCGTCGCGCTAGGCCATCATCGGGCCGGGCTGTTTTCGAACAATGACGAGCTCGCCGACCGGCTGATCGAGGCCGGCAAAGAGGTAGGTGAGCAAGTCTGGCGGTTGCCGCTCGCCGACAGCTACGACCGCGAGATCGACAGTGACGCCGCCGACGTCAAAAACATCGGCGGGGGCCGGGCCGCAGGCAGCATCATCGGAGCCCAGTTTCTGCAACGTTTCATAGACGACGTGCCATGGGCGCATCTCGACATCGCCGGCACGGCATGGTCTACAAAAGATACGGCGACGGTGCCGAAGGGGGCCACCGCGTTTGGCGTCAGGCTGCTCGATCGGCTCGTCTCGCAATATTATGAGAAGGAGTAGCTGCGCCCAACCCGCACCCCGTCACCCCCGCGGTGGCCGAAATCGGCTTTTACCACCTGCTGTCGACGCCCCTCGAGCGCGCCTTGCCGAAGCTTCTCGAGAGGGCCCGAGCGAACGATCATCGGGTGGTGGTCCGCGCCGGATCACCCGAACGGGTCGAACATTTGAACGCGGCTTTATGGACGTACGAGGACGCCGCTTTTCTGCCGCATGGTTCGGCTCGCGACGGCAATCCGGCGGCGCAGCCGATCTGGCTGACCCATTTCGACGAGAACCCGAACGGGGCCTCGATGCTCGTTCTTGTCGACGGCATTGAGATGGCCGATCCCAAGGCCTTTGCCCGCTGCGCCGATGTCTTCGACGGCAACGATGCAAAGGCCGTGGAGGCGGCGCGCCGCCGCTGGCGGCGCGCCCGCGAAGCCGGGCACAGTTTAACCTACTGGCAACAGACGGCGTCGGGCTGGGAGCAAAAGGGCTGAAGCAGCGTCGCTTGGGCCTGGTTGCCCGTCTTTCTTATGGCAGCTATAACCCGCGGCTCGCTCCGACGTGAGATGCGGATGACCACCGAACGGACGTTGTCGATCATCAAGCCGGACGCGACCAGGCGCAACCTCACCGGGACGATCAACGATCGCCTCGAGAAGGGCGGGCTGCGCATCGTCGCGCAAAAGCGCATCAGGCTTTCGCAGACCCAGGCGGAGCAGTTCTACGAAGTCCATGCCGAACGGCCGTTCTACCGGGATCTGGTGGCGTTTATGACTTCTGGGCCGGTAGTTGTTCAGGTGCTCGAGGGGGAGAACGCGATCGCGCTCAACCGCCAGATCATGGGCGCCACCAACCCGGCGGATGCAGCCTCCGGCACGATCCGCAAGGACTTTGCCGAGTCGATCGAAGCCAACTCGGTGCACGGGTCCGATTCGCCCGATACCGCCGCTCGGGAGATCGCATACTTCTTCTCGGCGATCGAAATTCATCCTTAGGTGAGATCCGCAAATCCTTTCGAGCCCGGGTCCGCGACGGTGCGCCTCGCAGCCACGATGCGGATGGGAGGCTTACAGACCCGGCCCTCGCCATTCTTGCCGAACCGGTTTGCAGCGCCGATCGCGAGGTGGTCTGAAGCGGGTCTGGACATCGCTGCGCTGTTATTCTTCCCGCTTCTTGTCTTGTTGCCGCGAGGCACGGCCGCGCTCATCTCCGTTGCCGGGCTATGCGCTTGCGGCTTAGTGCTGGCGGCCGGCCGAACCAAGTTTCCCCCTTTTTTTGCCGTCGCGACCGTGGTGCTCGGGAGCCTTCTGCTATGGGGGGCTCTCTCGGCCTTCTGGTCCGTCGATCCGTTGCGCAGCCTGGCCTTGTCGCTGCGCCTCGCCGGCCTGTCTGTTGTGGGATTGGCGCTTGCGAGCGCTGCCGGGCTGGTTGTGGCAACCCGACGTTTGGGCCTTCTGCTGATTATCGGAATGGTGCTGGGCATCGCCATTGTGGCGATCGAGATAATGACCGGCGGCTGGTTGAATTCCTTTCTCTCCGACCGGGCTTTCTGGCCGACCCAACTCAATCAGGCTTCGGTCTCGTTGGCGCTGCTGATCCTGCCGGCAAGCGCCACTCTGGTCTGCCTCGGCCGGCCGATCACCGCTACATTTCTTGCAGCCGCGGTCGCGGCAACGGTCTACGGGTTGGCGGGAACCACAGCGAAGGTAGTGCTCGTCTTCGGCTTAGCGATGGGTTTGCTTCTCTATCGCAACCGGCCGGTGCTCGCCCGGCTCGCCCTGGTAGTCTCGGTTCTCGCGATTATCACGGCACCTTTGACCTTCGCGCGATTGGAGCGCCTGCCCGGTTTCGGCGAGATGGCGGACGGCGTTAAGATCTCCGCTGGGCATCGCTTATTGATCTGGTCGTTTGCCGGTGATCGGATTGCCGAGCGGCCGCTAGCTGGCTGGGGCTTGGACTCCTCGCGCGCCATCCCCGGTGGGGAGGACCCGATAAGACCAGGCGAGACCTGGATGCCATTGCATCCCCACAATGCGGCCCTGCAGGTCTGGCTTGAACTGGGTGCGCCCGGCGCGGCCTTGTTCGCACTCATGGTCGCGATCTTTTGGGGCGCTGTCGCCCGTGTCGAGTGGCCGCCTTTATTTGCAGCCGCCGCGGGCTCCGGGCTTGCGATCGCTCTTGTCGGCTGCTCCACTGCTTATGGCATATGGCAGGAATGGTGGCTCGCCACCTTATCGTTCTCGCTCTTCCTGGTGTTGGTCATGGGGCGTCTGAGCGCGTGCGCATCGGTCCGCCGTCGAGCTATAAGGTAAAGATCGCCAATCCGATCAGGACGAGGACGATAATCGTCATCGCATATTTGATCAGCCTGGTGAACGCGATCCAAGTTTGACGATGCTGCTGGAAATTGGGATCGACTAACGCCATCGCTTCCTATCCGCCATCACAACAGGCCCTGGTATAATCTAAGCCGGGAACGAGGCAAGCGCTTCGCCCGTGCAGTCCGGTGGGTTGAGCACTGCTGCAAGCGGAACCTCGGCGTTCATGACTTCGACTCGTTCGGCGACAACCCGAACCCGTCCTTCGGCGATCAGGCGAAGAGCGAGTGGGTAGAGCCGGTGTTCGACTGCCAGTATTCGCGCCGAAAGCGCTGACTCATCATCGTCGGGATGAACCGCCACGACCGCCTGACCGATGATTGGCCCGGTATCTAGCTCAGGGCGGACGAAATGAACCGTGCAGCCGGCAAAGCGCACCCCGGCTTCGAGCGCTCGTCGCTGCGCGTGAAGGCCGCGAAAGGCGGGAAGCAACGAAGGATGGATGTTGACCATCCGGTCACGCCACATCTCGACGAAGTCAGTGTCCAAGATGCGCATAAAGCCCGCCAGGGAGATCAGTTCGACGTTTTGTTCCAAGAGCAGCCGCTGCGCGGCGTCTGCGAACGCGCGGCGATCGCGATGCGGGACCACCGCTGCGCGAATGCCAGCCGCGGCTGCGAGGCGGAGACCCGGTGCTCCGGCCCGGTTGCTGATGACGAGCACGATCTCCGCCGGGTATGTCTCGGCGGCACAGGCGCCGATTAGCGCCTGAAGATTGGAACCCCGGCCCGAGATCAACACACCGACCCGCAGCCGCCTCATGATGATCCTCCAGTTCGGGGCGCCCTATATAGGGGCGCCGGGCGGGGTTCTGCTGCCGATAGCATCCTCGCAGAAACTGCTGTATGAGCAGAAGGCGGTCAGCAGCCGCAAAATAAATGGCCGGAGGCGGTTTTCAATGGCTCTGCGGCTCATGACCGTGATTGCCAGAGCCCAGTCTTTTCGAAGCAAATGGTGCGCCTTGCTGCTGGCGGGAATGCTCGCAAGCTCGGCGGCTCCTGCTTCGGCGCAAGATACCGACGACAGCTACTCCGCGACGGTGAAGGTGGATGCGACAGCCGAAACTGCCGGAGCGGCGCGGGAGGCGGCGCGTGTTGATGGGCAAAGGCGCGCTCTCGTAGCGGTCATCGAACGCCTCTCCGGCTCAACTGAAAATAGCAAATTGCCAAAACTCGATGATAAAGCGATCACCGACATGGTCGCCAGCTTCGAGGTAGCGAACGAACGAATGTCCGCGGTGCGGTATGTGGCCGACTTCACCTTTCATTTTCGCCCCCCCAAAATACGGCGGCTGGTGCGGGTCACCGAAAGCACGCCAGCCGAGGGCGGTAGCAAGGGTTCAACTGACGGCGGCAGCAAGAGTGCAACGGAGGGCGGCGGCAAGCCCGCTGTCGAGAGCGGCAATCGGGCCGTTGTTGTTCTGCCGGTCTACCAGGACGGGTCGAGCCTTGTTCTATGGAACGATCCTAACGAGTGGCGCGCCGCTTGGTCGCAACGGCCGGCCGGCTCTGCGCCCAGCCGCTTGGTGTTGCCGTTGGGCGATGCCGGGGATCTGGCGGCGATCGACGCGGACACGGCCGGATCTGGCAAATCGGAGGCACTGACCGCGATAGCGCAGCGGAACCACGGGTCCGAGGCGGTCGTCGCACTCGCCACGGCGCGGCGGCAAGGCACTAAGCTTGCCGGGCTGGACGTCACGGTGAAGCGGTACCGCTCCGGGCGTCTCGTCGATACGCAAGGAAGATCATTCGATTCCGATCCCGCTGAGAGCGAGGCCGACCTCTTCAAAAGAGTGGCAGATGCGATCGCGATGGACATCGAGAATGGGACAAGGCGGAATGCGGACTCCGACCAGCCGATGAGCCTTGCCGTGACGGTACCCATCACCAGTCTCGGCGAATGGGTCCAGGTGCGGGACCGGCTCGCTTCGGCCAGCGCGATCCGCAAAATCGACCTGTTGTCGCTCAGTCGCCAGGAAGCGAAACTCGAGGTCAAATATGTCGGGAGCCAAGACCAGCTGAAGTCTAGCCTCGCCGAGGTCAGCCTCGATCTCGGCGGCGGCGATCCGGTGTGGCGGATCCAGCCTGCAGCCGCGGCGAATGGCCATTAAGCGCACCCGAATGAACCGTGTTTTTTTCTCAGGCGCTCCGCTTTCTTGCCGTCTCCTCAGATTCCCAATCAGCTCGCGCCGGTCTGCGCGGCCGTCTCGCTGACCCGCGGTCGGCAATGGTGATGAGGGGATTCGGGCTCAATCTGCCGAATTTGATCTCGCTCGGGCGCCTGCTGCTGGTTCCGCTGGCTATTTCCCTCATTCTCGATGGAAGATACTGGGGCGCCTTCTGGGTATTTGTCGTCGCAGGAATTTCGGACGCGCTCGACGGCTTTATCGCCAAGCACTTCGACCGGCGGACGCGGCTCGGCGCGCTACTGGACCCGCTAGCGGACAAGGTGCTGCTGGTCAGCGTCTATGTCACGCTTGGCATTGCCGGTCAGATCTGGGCTTGGCTCGTCGTCCTCGTCGTGTTTCGCGACGTCATGATCATAGGCGGGTTTTTACTGATCCAGGCGCTCGCCGAGTTGCCAAAGCCGACTCACCCGCTGTTCATCAGCAAGGTGAATACGGGTGTTCAAGTCGCGATGGTTGGCTACGTGCTGGCTCGCCGTGGCCTTGGCGCCGAAGCCGGTTTTTTGGATTTTCTGCTCGGCATCGGGGTTGCCGTGACCACCGTCGGGTCCGGTTTGACGTATCTTGTGCGCTGGGCGCGCATTCTCGCCCGCTCGGAGCAGGCTTTATGAAAGCGCGCTATCGGACCCCGGATTTTGCGGATCCGCCGATTGAAGTTCGGGCATAGCCGTGCAGCTCACCTTCGACCTGCCGCGCCGCATGGGCTTCAGCCGTGCCGATTTCTTGGTCTCGGACAGTAATGTCTCGGCCATGGGCTGGATGGACCGGTGGCCCGATTGGCCCTCCCGATCCTTGGCGCTGTACGGGCCGGCAGGTTGCGGTAAGACGCACCTCGTCAATCTCTGGAGCGCCCAGGCATCGGGTATCGTCGTAGCCGGCGAGGCGTTGACCGAGGAGGTCGTGGCGGATCTCGTTTTGCGTCGCCAATGCCGGATTGCAGTCGACGGTGCCGATCGTGCCCCTGAGACGGAGCTCCTGCATCTCTACAACTGCTGTCTAGAAACCCGGGGCAGCGTATTACTGGCGGCTCGCAAGCCGCCCGCCGCATGGGATATCACGCTCCCCGATCTCAATTCCCGGCTGCGCGCGATCTTGGCCGTAGAAATGGGGCGGCCCGATGATCCGCTTCTTGCCGCGGTGCTGGTGAAGCATTTTGGCGATCGGCAGCTACACGTCACCCCAGAGGTAATCTCCTATTTGCTTACCCACATGGAGCGGTCTTTCGCAGCGGCCGCCGACATGGTCGGCCGGCTCGACGCGCTGTCGCTGCGCAACCAGCGCGCCATTACGGTTCCAATGGCGCGCCGGCTTGTCTCGGAGAACCGGCTTCACTCTTCCTCGCCGTCCAGCGATGCGGGAGTGACGTAGGCCACCAATTCGTGGCGCGAGGAGCCCAGAGCCGGCCAGCCGGCCGGAACCCGAAAGCTCACACATGCGGCGGTTGGGAACTTACCGGACGAGAGCGCTGGGAAATCCGGCGAAGCTTTGTCGGCCAGCGCCATGGCGAGTTCGTGCAAGCCGGGATTGTGGCCGATCAGAAGTATGCTGGTGTCGCGCGCGGCGAGGCGGCGCAGCCGCTTGATCAAGCTTTCTGCAGAAGCGAGATAAAGCTGTTCCTCGATCATGATGCGCGGACGGGGGGAGAACCCCCCGATCACCAAGTCGAGGGTCTCGCGTGTTCGCCGGGCGCTCGAACAGAGCACGAGATCGACCGCACCGAGCTTGGCCGGGAGATGTTCGCCGACGCGCCGCGCCGCTGCTCGGCCGCGCCGGCTCAGCGGCCGCTCGTGATCATCGATATCCTCTGTACGGCTCGATTTCGCGTGGCGGAGTAAGTGCAGCATCTTCATTTCACTCGCCCTCGCAGCGCCGGCAGAAAACAAGACTCCGAACTGGTGCACCAATGTTGCGCTGACTGCTGACATGCGCCATGTGTGCCGGAGACCTAACGGTTTTCATCCGGTGCGCAAGCGCAATGGCATGACAGGCCTTGGCCTGAGAGGTAGAACCGCTTCGACCAGCAACTTTCCAGCTCCAGCGGGAGAGCGGCAGTGAGCACCAGCGCCCAACCCGTCGAGATCGCATCGGTCGATTATTATTCCGACGCGCGCTTTATCAATCGCGAGCTGTCCTGGCTCGCATTCAACGAGCGGGTGCTCGCGGAGGCCGACAACTTGCGGCACCCGCTGCTCGAACGGCTGCGCTTTCTGTCGATCTCGGCAAACAATCTCGACGAATTTTATATGGTGCGGGTGGCCGGGCTCAAAGGCCAGCATCTCGCCGGAATAAAGGTGGTGAGCCAGGATGGCCTTACCCCGGCGCAGCAGCTCGAAGCGATAAGACAAAGGGCCGGGAAGCTGATGGTCGATCAGCAGATCACCTGGCTCGCTCTGCGCCGGCAACTCGACGAAGCGGGGATCAGCGTAATCGATCCGACGGACCTGGAGCCGGGTGATCGGGAATGGCTCGAACATCGCTTTATGGCCGAGGTCTTTCCCGTCCTGACGCCGCTGGCGCTTGATCCGGCGCATCCGTTTCCGTTTGTCGCCAATCGCGGTTTCGGCCTAGCGCTCGAACTCGAACGGGTCAGCGACAACGTTCGTCTGCAAGCGCTGACCCTCATCCCGTCCTCTATCGACCGATTCGTTCGTTTGCCAAGTGCGCGTATCCGGTTTCTGCCGATCGAGCAGATGATCGCGCTCTTTCTCGACCATCTCTTTCCGGGCTTTGCCGTCGTCGCCCAAGGGGTCTTTCGGCTGCTGCGGGACAGCGAGGTCGAAATCGAGGAGGAGGCCGAGGATCTGGTCCGGCTATACGAGACTGCGTTGAAGCGACGCCGCCGCGGTCACGCAATCCATTTGGCCGTCGACTCGACGATGCCAGCCGATCTGCGACGTTTTTTGATGGACAAGCTCGATGCCGCAGCGCCCGACGTGTTCGCGACCGACGGGATTCTCGGTCTGAACGACACGGTAGAGTTGATGATCGACGAGCGCCCCGATCTTGTCTTCATCCCCTACAATGCCCGCTTCCCGGAACGCATCCGCGATTTCGGCGGGGATTGCTTTGCGGCGATCCGGCAGAAAGACATCATCGTTCACCATCCGTATGAGAGCTTCGACGTCGTTGTTCAGTTCATCAGACAAGCGGCGCGCGATCCGGCAGTCGTTGCCATCAAGCAGACGCTCTATCGCACGAGCGAGGACAGCCCGATTGTGCGTGAGCTTGCGGCGGCAGCCGAGGCCGGGAAGTCGGTGACGGCTATGATCGAGCTGAAGGCGCGTTTTGACGAGGAGGCCAATATCCGCTGGGCCCGCGATCTGGAGCGGGCCGGTGTGCAAGTAGTTTACGGTTTTTTGCAACTGAAGACTCACGCCAAAGTCTCGTTGGTCGTGCGACGCGAAGGCGGTCAGCTCTGCTCCTACGTGCATTTTGGGACGGGCAACTACCATCCTTACACAGCCAAGGTTTACACTGATCTGTCGTTCTTCACCTCGGACGCTGCGCTGTGCCGCGATGCGGCGCGTCTCTTCAATTTCATGACGGGTTACGCGAGCCCCGCGAGCCTCGAGAAAATCGCGGTCGCTCCGCTTACTCTCAGGGCCCGGCTCGGGGAGTTGATCGAAGCCGAAATCGAAAGCGCAAGGCAGGGCAAGCCGGCGCAGATCTGGGCGAAAATGAACGCGTTAGTCGATCCGGCAATAATCGATCTTCTCTATGAGGCCTCACAAGCAGGGGTAAGCATTGATTTGGTGGTGCGCGGCATTTGCTGTCTGCGACCCGGTGTTCCGGGACTTTCGGAAAACATTCGCGTTAAAAGCATCATCGGACGGTTTTTGGAGCACGGCCGCATTGTTTGCTTCGGCAACGGCAACAAACTGCCATCCGATCGAGCCAAAGTGTTTATCAGCTCGGCTGATTGGATGCCGCGCAATTTTGACGGGCGCGTCGAAGCCTTGGTCCCGATAGAAAACCCCACAGTGCACCGCCAAGTGCTGGACGAAATCATGGTCGCGAACCTGCGCGACAACCTGCAGAGTTGGAGCCTGTTGCGCACGGGGGATTACGAACGCGTGCCGGCCGACGAAGAAGGCTTTTCTGCCCATACCTATTTCATGACGAATCCGAGCCTTTCCGGTCGAGGGAAGGCGTTGAGGCGAGGGCATCCCCGGCTTGTCGCCCGCTGACCTGATGCTTGATCTCGATCCGTGCGCGGCTAGCCAGCGCATCGGCGTCATCGATCTCGGCTCCAACTCGCTGCGCCTTGTTGTTTTCGAACGGCTCGGCTCGGCGTTGTTCCCGCTGTTCAATGAGAAGGTCATGTGCGGTCTGGGGCGAGGGATCGCTTCGACCGGCCGCTTGAACCCCGAGGGGGTTACGTTGGCGCTGGTTAATCTGCGCCGTTTTGTGGCGTTCGCCCGGGCCATTGCCGTTGATCACCTTGCTGTGCTCGCGACCGCCGCGGTGCGCGACGCCAGCGACGGCCCGACCTTTGCTGCCGAGGTGGAACGTCAGTGCCGCGTGCAGGTGAAGATCGTCGATGGGGCAGAGGAGGCGCGACTCTCCGCCGCTGGGGTCCTTGCTGGAATCCCGGATGCGGACGGGATTGTCGCCGACCTCGGCGGCGGCAGTGTGGAACTGGTCAGCGTCGGACCGTCCGCGGTCGGCGCCATCACCCGGGAGGTTGGCGGCGGCATCAGCCTCCCGCTTGGGCCGCTGCGTCTCGCCGAACTGGCCGACGGGACGAAAGGCGTTGCCGAAATCGTTGAACGAACACTCGCCGGCGCTTCGGTACTGCGCGCCGCGGCGGGGAAAAAATTGTATCTCGTCGGCGGAGCGGCTCGCGCGATCGCCCGGCTGCACATGGATCACACGCAGTACCCGCTGCACATCATCCACCGCTATACGTTGCCCCGAAGGGAAGCCGAAGGCTTCCTCGACATTATCGGACGCCAATCTCGCAAGTCGCTCGAGAGAATAACCACGATCTCCCGCAAGCGGCTTGACGTAGTACCCCTCGCTGCACTGGTCCTGCGCAAGCTGATTACTTTGGCGGGACCGCAAAGCGTCGTCTTTTCCGCCCTCGGGCTGCGGGAAGGGTATGCTTACGGCCTCATCTCCGCCGAGGACCGCGTCTCAGACCCGATGATCGCCGGCTACATAGCTGTCGGCCGTCGCCAGAGCCGGTTCCGTCTTGATGGCGACCGGCTTCAGCAATGGACGGCGCCGCTATTTCCCGATCTTCCGGAATTAGCGCAAGTTCGTCACCGGGCGGCATCATGGCTCAGCGATCTGGCGTGGAGCGAGCATCCCGATTATCGCGCAAAGCAGGCCTTCATCCGAAGCTTGACCTTACCGTTCGCCGGCAGCACCCACGCCGATCGGGTCTTCGTCGCGACCGCGTTGCATGCCCGTTACGGCGGCCCGGCTGACGATCCGGTCAAGCAACCGACACGGCAGCTCCTCGACGAGCGGGCCACCCGCGAGGCGAGAACCCTAGGGCTTGCACTGCGCCTCGCCTACACTTTATGCGCCGGCACCATGGAGCTCCTCTCCGAACTGAAGCTCGGTCGCTCCGGCGAGACCCTTACACTCAATGTGCGGTCCGATAGCAGCTTGTTTGTCGGGGAAACCGTTCAGCGCCGCCTCGACGCCGTGGCCCGGTCGCTGGGGCTGGCCGCAGCGATAAGACATTGCGATCGAGATGAACCTTGAGCAAAGAGCACATTAGTCAGCTCCGGATTGGGAGATGACCGGAAATCCGGCAGACCGCGCTGGCGCCATCCTCGAAATTGATCTTGCTGGCATAGCGGAGAATTGGCGCCTTTTGGCGCGGCGCGCAAAACCGGCGGAATGCGCCGCGGTGGTGAAAGCGGATGCATACGGTTTAGGTGCCGCGCGGGTCGCACCCGTTCTTGCAGCGGCTGGCTGCCGGCGCTTCTTCGTCGCTACAATCGAGGAAGGGATTGCGCTTCGGCGGGTGCTTCCTTACCCGGCTGAGATCGCCGTGTTACACGGTCCCTGGCCCGGTTGCGTGGGCGACTTTATCGAATTCCGCCTCGTTCCCGTCCTTAACGATCCGGGTCAGATCGCCGTTTGGCGATGCGCTGTCACCCAGTACGGCGGGGGATCGGCCATGCTGCATCTCGACACGGGAATGGCCCGCCTTGGTTTGACGATGCCGGAATTCAATCGGCTCGCCGACGAGTTGTCACGGCCGGATTCGATCCGATGGCGCGCTCTCATGAGCCATCTCGCCTGCTCGGACGAACCAGAGCATCCGTTGAACGGCATACAGCATCAGCGATTTGCTGTGGCGCGGCAGCGCTTGCCCGGCTTTCCGGCAAGCCTCGCCGCATCCTGCGGCATATTCCTCGGATCGAATTTCCACCTCGATTTCGTGCGCCCCGGCGCCGCGCTATACGGTCTCAACCCGCAACCTGGTTGTCCCAACCCCATGAAGCAGATCGTGAAGCTGAGGGGTAGAATCCTGCAGATCCGGGAAGTTGACCAAGGCCAGTCGGTTGGCTACGGTGCCGTACACGTCATGGGCTCGCCGGGACGTCTCGCAACCGTCGGGGTGGGCTACGCGGACGGTTGGTTGCGCTCTGCCAGCCAGCGCGCCTCTGGCCGGATCGGCGGCAAACAAGTGCCGCTCCTCGGTCGAGTTTCGATGGATCTGGTTGTTTTCGATGTCTCCGGGATCGATCCTTCGCTAGCGCGTCCGGGCGGCTTCGTCGAGTTTTTGGATGACGAGCATGGCGTCGACGCGGCCGCTATCGATGCCGGTACGATCGGGTATGAGATTCTGACCGCGCTCGGCCGGCGCTATCACCGAATCTATCGCGGCGCTAACGGGAGCCTATGCTGAGGTTTGTCGCCGCTATCGGCGCGGTCTTTCTGACTTTTTTGACGAATACGGGCCGAATCGTGATGTTTGCCGGCCTAGCGCTGGCGACCGCGTTCACACCGCCCCTCTACCTTCGCGCGATCCTGCGCGAAATGGTCAATATCGGCTATTTCTCGCTGCCCGTGGTGGGACTGACCGCGATCTTTACCGGCATGGTGCTGGCCCTCCAATCCTATACCGGCTTCAGCCGCTTCGCCGCCGAGGGCGCGGTGGCCACCGTGGTGGTGCTCTCGGTGACGCGCGAGCTCGGACCTGTCATTACGGGGCTCATGGTCGCCGGCCGGGTCGGCGCGGCAATGGCGGCGGAGATTGGGACGATGCGCGTCACCGATCAAATCGATGCGCTGACGACCCTGTCCACCGATCCGCTACGCTATCTGGTGTTGCCGCGGCTGCTCGCGGGCCTGATCACCCTGCCGATGCTGGTGGTGGTGGCAGATATCATCGGGGTTTTTGGCGGCTATCTCGTCGGGGTCTACAAGCTCGGCTTCAATCCCGAGGCGTATCTCAACCGCACGCACCAATATCTCCAGGCAACAGATGTTGTGTCGGGCCTGGTCAAGGCGGCCGCGTTCGGATTTATCATCGCCCTGATGGGGTGCTACCACGGATACCATTCTCGCGGCGGCGCGCAAGGCGTCGGGCAGGCAACCACCCATGCGGTCGTCTCTGCCTCCATCCTGATCCTTGTGTCCAATTACTTGATCACGGCTGCCTTTTTTGGGCGATGAGTAGAGCCGAGGCGGAGCCCAAAATTTCAGTGCGGGGAGTGCGCAAATCGTTTGGCCGGAAGCAGGTGCTCGACGGGATCGACATCGATTGTGGCGCCGGCGAAAGCCTTGTGGTGATTGGCGGCTCCGGCACCGGAAAATCGGTCCTCGTCAAGTGCATTCTCGGCCTGTTGCATCCCGAAGCGGGATCGATCCGCATCGACGGCGCCGAGACCGTCGGGCTGCAGCGTGCGGCCCGCGAACGACTGCTGCAGCGCTTTGGCATGCTGTTCCAAGGGAGCGCCCTCTTCGATTCGCTTACGGTTTGGGAAAATGTCGCGTTCGGGCTCGTCCAAGGACGCGGCATGGACAGGCAAGCGGCAAAGGATATCGCACTCGCCAAGCTGGCCTCGGTCGGGCTCGGGCCGGAGGTCTCGGTGCTCCGGACGGCCGAGCTTTCCGGCGGCATGCAAAAGCGGGTGGCACTGGCGCGCGCTATAGCGGCGGAACCGGAAATCGTGTTTTTCGACGAGCCCACCACCGG
>JAFASL010000008.1 GCA_019244535.1 Alphaproteobacteria bacterium | reverse complement strand
AATCTGCCGAGACGATGCTCGCGGCGCTGCTGACCAACCGCCCACAAAACGTCATTAGTCCGGACATGTTCTAGTCGGGCACCGATATGCGCCCATTTCTCATCAGAGTGAGATGATGCTGAAACCTGTCGTTGGCGCCGCGCTGGCGCTCGCAATCGCCACCGCCGTGACGCCCGCCTGGCGCTCGGACGCGGCTACCAACCAGGTGGTCGAGATGCCGAATGGACTGAAATACGCCGACACCAAGATTGGCGACGGCGCCACCGCAGCGGCCGGCAACAAGGTCTCGGTTCATTACACGGGATGGCTGTACAACAACGGCGCCAAGGGCGCCAAATTTGACAGCTCGGTCGACCGCGGGCAACCGTTTCAGTTCACGCTCGGAGCGCATCAGGTGATCCGCGGCTGGGACGAAGGGGTGGCCGGAATGAAGGTCGGCGGCAAGCGCACCTTGATCATCCCGCCCGAGCTCGGCTATGGCGCGCGCGGCGCCGGCGGGATGATCCCGCCGAACGCGACGTTGCTGTTCGATGTGGAGCTTTTGGGAGTTCAGTAGCTTCCAGGCGGTGTGAACCGGGGCATGAGCCACGATCACCAAAGCCACACTCACGGTGGTCACGGTCACCTCTCGGCGAATTACGGGCGCGCCTTTGCGATTGGGATCTCGCTGAACCTCGCCTATGTCGCCGGCGAAGCGATCGCCGGGATCGTGTCGGGCTCGCTCGCGCTCCTCGCCGATGCCGGCCATAATCTCGGCGACGTGCTGGGTCTGGGGATGTCCTGGGGGGCGGCGGTGCTCGGCCGGCGGCAGCCGAGCGGCCGGTTCACCTACGGGCTGCGCAGCAGCTCGATCCTCGCTGCGCTTGCCAACGCGATCATTCTATTGGTCGTGACCGGGGGGATCGCGTGGGAGGCCATTCTACGCATTACCAACCCGGTGCCGGTTGCCAGCGGCATCGTCATTGCGATCGCCGCCGCCGGAATTTTCATCAATGGCGGAACAGCGATGCTTTTCGCGTCCGGTTCCGCCGATCTCAATATAAGGAGCGCCTTTTTGCACCTGGCCGCCGACGCGCTGGTCACCGCAGGTGTCGTCGTCACCGGCGTCGCGATCTGGAGCACCCACTGGCTGTGGCTCGATCCCGCGGTGAGCCTCGTCGTCTCGGCTGTCATCGTGTTCGGCACCTGGGGTCTACTGAAGAGCGCCATTGGCTTGGCCCTGAACGCGGTCCCGGAAGGGATCGATGCGGCAGCGGTCCGCTCGCATCTGTTGGCGCTGCCCGGAGTGACGGGGCTGCACGACCTCCATATCTGGGGCATGAGCACGACGGAAACTGCGTTGACCTGCCATCTGATCATGCCTGACGGCCACCCGGGCGACGGCATGCTCAGCGCGATCACGCAGCAGCTCCACCACCGCTTCGGCATCGAGCACGCGACGATACAGATCGAGCTTGCTGACACCGACGAGGCGTGCGCGCTGACCCCCGAGCACGTGGTGTGAGCCGGTTGCTCCGGCGCGCCGCCGGGTCTAGCCTTGGTCCGCGAGTGTCCTTCGGTGGAGGAGAGAATGAGCGAGCGTGCCTGTGTCCGTGAAGTCGGGCTCCGCGATGGTTTGCAGAGCATCGCCGAGATCCTGCCGACCGAGCAGAAGCTAGCTTGGCTGGACGCCGAATACGCCGCCGGGGTGCGCGAGATCGAGGTCACCTCATTCGTGCCGCCAAAGCTCTTGCCGCAGCTCGCCGATGCCGAAGCGGTAGTGCGGCACGCGCTGTCGTTGCCCGGCCTCACCGTCTCGACGCTGATCCCGAACCTCAAAGGCGCCGAGCGCGGCTTGGCCCTTGGGGTCCACGAGATGAATTTCGTGCTGTCGGTCAGCGAGGGGCACAACCGCTCGAATGTCCGCCGCAGCACAGCCGAGTCGATCGAAGATTTTCGGCGCGTCGTGGCCCTCTGCCGGACTGCACCGGAAGGCCCGCGTCCGCGCGTCGCCTGTGGCCTCGCGACCGCCTTCGGCTGCACGATCGAAGGCGCGGTGGACGAGGAACGGGTCCGCCGCATTGCAGTCGATGTCGCCGAAGCCGGGGCCGGCGCGATCATCCTGGCCGACACGGTCGGCTACGGCCAGCCGGCCGCGGTCGAGCGCGTCTTCCGTCGGGTCATGGCCGATGTTGCGCCCTTACCGGTGGCCGGCCATTTCCACGATACCCGCGGGCTCGGGCTCGCCAACGTACTGGCGGCGCTCAACGCCGGGGCTCGGTCCTTCGATGCGTCGCTGGGCGGACTCGGCGGCTGCCCCTACGCGCCGGGCGCGACCGGCAACATCGTCACCGAGGATCTGGCCTTTATGCTGGAGGCGATGGGGTTCGAAACTGGGATCGACCTCGACCGGCTGATCGCCGTCCGCGAGCTCGTGCATCAGGCATTGCCGGACGTCGTCCAGCACGGCGCGATCGCCAAGGCCGGACTGCCGAAGAATTTCCGTCTCTCCCGGCTCGCCGAAGCCGCTGAATAACCTGACCGATTGAGGCCGGCATGAGCACCAGCGAAGGTTTTGCCCATCCTGAATTCCTGATCGAAACTGATGCGCTGGAGCGCCAGCTTGGCGACAGCGCGCTGCGCATCCTCGACTGCACGACGCACCTCGTTCCAGAGCCGAAGATCACTTACCAGGTCGTGCCTGGCCGCGCGGATTTCGAGAAAGGTCACATCCCCGGCGCGCAGTTCGTCGATCTACAAGGCGATCTTTCGGACAAGGACCACCGCTTTCGCTTCATGCTCCCTTCGGCCCAGGCGTTCGCTTCGGCGATGAGCCGCTTTGGCGTCGGGGAGGGGACGCGGGTCGTGCTCTACAGCACCGCCAATCCTTGGTGGGCGACCAGGGTGTGGTGGTTGCTGCGCGTCTTCGGCTTTGATGATGCGGCGGTGCTGAACGGCGGCTGGCAGAAGTGGACCCGCGAGGGGAGGCCAGTCGAGACTGGTCCGGCGAGACCTCGCCCGCCCGGCAATTTCCTGGTGCGCGAGCAGCGCCCGCTGATGGTGGGCAAGGATGAGGTCCTGCACGCCATCGGCAAGAAAGGAGTCTGCACGATCAATGCGCTGCTGCCCGAGCAGCATGCCGGCACCGGCGGCAACAGCTACGGCAGACCGGGTCGCATCAAGGGCAGCGTCAATCTTCCGGCGGCGCATTTGCTCGACCCCAAGACCAACGAATTCCTACCCGCCGGGGAGCTGCGCAAGCGCTTTGCGGCGCTCGGAGCGTTCGACAAGGAGGTCATCACTTATTGCGGCGGAGGCATTGGGGGCAGCGCCGACGCGCTAGCTCTGGTGATGCTCGGCCACCCCAATGTCAGGCTCTATGACGCTTCG